>JAIEDW010000429.1 GCA_029067805.1 Lachnospiraceae bacterium | reverse complement strand
GAGGTATCTAGATTTGCCAGAAATGTTGAGTAAACATTTAAATATACACGTGAATTAAAGGAACTGGGCATTGGGGTGCTGTTTCTCTCAGATGTAATTTGGAGTTTTGATGATTCGTCCGATGGGCTTGTAAAATTGTCTGTAATGGCATCACTGGCGCA
This sequence comes from Lachnospiraceae bacterium, assembly GCA_029067805.1. GTDB lineage: Bacteria > Bacillota > Clostridia > Lachnospirales > Lachnospiraceae > COE1. The sequence goes on along the minus strand of JAIEDW010000429.1, from coordinate 12,546 downwards.
GGGGGAGTCAAAGAAAGTATCCGAGAGGTCGTTGGCAGGTCAGGAAATTTCAAGGAAGAATGGTCAGCCTTATGGTAATGGCAACATTTTGGGGTATGATAAGGTTCATCACAATAAAAATAAAGATATTGATCCACGCACAGGTCAGCCATACAAAACAACCTTTACATATGAAATTAACGAGGAACAGGCAGAGACAGTACGTAGGATATATGAGCTGAGTAATCAGGGGTATGGCTCAAGAAAAATTTGTAATGTTTTAAAGGCTGAAAACCGTAAGACTGCAATGGGAGGAATTGCTTGGGAGCCATCTACTGTTAATAAGGTATTAACCAATCCAACCTATATGGGTTATAATGCCTATGGACAGAGTAAAGTGATTGATTATCTCACGCATGAGGCAGTGTATGAGCATGATATAGAAAAGTGGGAGCTTGTTAAAGGCGATTGGGAACCTATTATATCAGAGGAAGAATGGTATTTAACACAGAAAAACCGTTCACAGCGTAAAAGAGTAATTGTTACTGAAAATTCGGAAAAGAAATATGGTACAATTCATGCTAATAATATATGGGTGCGTAAGATGCAATGTCAGTGTGGCGCTAATTTTCGAAGGGCTAAGTGGCGAACAAATAAGCGTACAGATGAGGTTATATATGGTTATGATTGTTACAATAAAATCACACATGGCAGTCGCAAAAATAATGAGAAAAATAATGTGATTTTAGATAACGCATGTGATGTCCATCAGGTTCAGGAGTATAAGTTAGAATACATGGCTAAAAAAATTTTCGAGACACTTTGGAAAAATCAACGAGAGTCTATGAAGCTTGCTATTGAAATGATTGCCGAGTGCTATGTAGATAAAAGCAATGATAATAGCGCACAAATTGCACAGATAGAAGCTAAAATTAAAGAGGAAGAGGATGGTAAGGTAAAAGCTGGTATATTGGCGGCAAAGGGGTTGATAGACGAAGTTACTTTAAAGTCCATGATGTTAAGTATGGATGAAAATATCAATGGATACAGGGTTACATTGGAAAATTTAAAAGCAAAAAATTCAAAGGCAAGAACGAAAGAGGAGGCATTAAAAAATATAGAAGATGCTTTTAATGAGATTATTGATTTTTCTAAACCTGTAATTGATAGTGAAGTTATTGATAAGTTTGTGCATAAAATCATTGTATGCGAGGATTTTGAGTTTATATGGATATTAGATTTTAATATTGAAAACAATAAGGAATCAATAGTGAAATACAGTAAACATACAAATAGTAAATACAAAATTCGTCAGAAGCTGATTCAGAACTATAGTGTATTCTGGGAGTTTGAAATAGAATTTGAAGAATGCAGCGAATATGTGAAAAGCAGGGGCAGACGCCTTGTTAGGAGGAGTTGGGATACTATAAAGGTGAAAGTTGCACTTGTAAATCAGTAGGTTATAGTGTATAATGAGATTTGTAAAATTTTGTTTTTATTAAGTAGTGAGGAAAATGCTTGTATTAGCGGAGCATATTTCCTTAGCAAACTTGCGTTCGCATACCTACGTAGTATGCAGCACAGGCTGGAATGTAATGAAATAGTAAGAGAGGGCTATTCCCGTGGGGATAGTCCTTTTTTTACGGATTTCTCATAATCCCGTGGCTTTTATATGAGAAAGGTGATATACTACATATAAATACAGAATCACGGAGTAAGGCAATTTATGAGAAAAAAATTAACAGATACGGTTAATTTGGACGAGAGCAATGAAAAGGAAGGAAAAACATCCTCAAAGCATCACGAGATACGCTGGGACAAGCTTGACAATACGGCGCATCTTTTTCCTGTGATTGCGGGGGAGAGCATGAGCAATGTTTACCGCATCAGTGTGACGCTCACAGAGCTGATAGAAGCGGATATGCTGCAAAAAGCACTTGATATGGTATTGCCAAAGTTTGATGGTTTCAATCTAAGGTTGCGACAGGGCATCTTTTGGTATTATTTTGAGGAGAACGGAAAGCCCGCGCCGCGTGTGAGAGAAGAGAGCGCCTTTCCGTGCCGTTTTATCTATCCAAGCAGAAATAACAGTTATATGTTTCGGGTGACGTACTATAAATACCGAATCAATCTGGAAGTATTTCATGTACTCACAGACGGAATGGGTGGGATCAACTTTTTAAAGGAGTTGACGTATCAGTATCTTCGTCTTGCGCATCCCGAGCTTGTGGGGGATCAGGGAGATGCGCTAAACAGTGCGACTTCCCTAAACCGCGAGGACAGCTTTCTAAAAAATTACAGAAAAAGTTCGGCGAGAGGCTATCAGACAAAGAAAGCGTATCTTGTAAAGGGAGAGAAGTTAAATCCCGGAGAGTTCGGCGTGATGCACGGTTATATGCAGATACCGGAGTTAAAAACAGTGTGCAGACGTTATGGCGTGAGCATCAATGAATATCTGGTGTCTGTGTTTGTGTGGAGTGTATACAAAGAATGTATGCACAAAATGCCGGGGGATAAGCCGATTAGGGTTGCCGTACCTGTGAATTTAAGACCGTATTTTGATTCGATTACGACAAAGAACTTTTTTGTCATGGTGTCGGCGGAGTTTAAGCCGGAAAAGGAGGATTACACCTTTGAGGAGATAGTGGCTGCCGTAAAGGAAAGTCTTGAAAGCCAGATTAACAAGGAAAATCTGGAGAAGCTTTTTTCGTACAACGTTTCCAACGAGAAACAGTTTATTGCGCGTGCCGTGCCGCTTGTATTGAAAAACATTGCGATGCGCGTGATTTATTCGCAGTCAGCTCTCGCAAACACGACGACGATCACAAACATCGGAAATATTGCGGTTGACAAGATCTATGAGCCGTATGTTGAGATGTTTCATGCCTGCCTTGCGATGTCAATGGGACAGCATATTAAAGGCTGTATTAGTTCCTATAAAAATACGCTTGTGTTTACGTTCAGCTACGATATTGCGGACGTGTCGATACAGCGCTGCTTTTTCAGAAAGGCGGCGGAGGACGGAATTCGGATTGAGATAGACAGTAACGGGGTGAATTATGAGTAAATGCATACAATGTAAGATAGAAGTGCTTGATGAGGCGCAGCACTGTCCGTTGTGTCAGTCGGCGTTGGAGCACACAATCGATGTGGAGGATATGTATCCCGATATCAAGATGAGAACGAGAAAACTCGTGATGTTTTCGAGAATTTACCTTTTTCTCGCAATCGTGGCGGAAATTCTTTTGGTGAACATCAGTTTCTTTTTTCGATGGTCTTCCATTGTTTATATCATATGCGCGATGGCGCTCTTTTACGGATACACTGTGGTACGCTATGCCATTCTCGGAACGAGCGGGTATATTGCCAAGACCATCGTGTTGATCGCGATGGCGCTTGCAATGCTTGTGGCGGCGGATTTCTTTGTGGGATATCATGGCTGGTCGGTCAACTATGTTTTGCCGTCGGGAATTCTGCTCATGGATACCGGCATTTTAATCTTTATCATAGTGAACAGAAAAAACTGGCAGAGTTATATCATGCTGGAACTTTTCATGGTGATCTGCAGCGGTGTGATGATTTTGTTATATGTGTTTGGCACTGTGACGAATCCGATTATGTCGATCGTGGCATTTAACGTGTCGTTAATCCTGTTTCTGGGAACGGTCATTATCGGTGGAAGAAGAGCGCAGGTAGAGTTAAAAAGAAGGTTTCATATATAGTAAAAGGATAGAATGTGAAAAGAAAGCAAATTTCGATAATTGTCTGACAATAACCGAATTTGCTTCTTTTTAGGTTGAAAATGCATACCGTATGCATTATATAATTGATATAATAACTATACAAACTGGCTTGTGATGATAAAAAATATACAAAATGACGAATACATAAAGCGATGCATCATAAGTCCGGTAATATAAAAAACAGGGAGGAATACCTAAAAATGAAGAAGAAATTAGTATCACTTGTTCTTGTTGGCGCAATGTCAACAGTAATGCTTGCAGGATGTGGTAATTCATCAGCACCTGCTACGGACACACAGACACCTGCGGCAGACACACAGGCACCTGCAGCAGACACACAGACACCTGCAGCAGATGCACAGGAGCCCGCAGCAGCAGGCGACAATACGCTTAGCGTTTATGCATGGGATCCCAGCTTTAACATTCCTGCATTAAAGGCAGCGGAAGCAGATTATAAGGCAAATGTTGACGATACCTTTACACTGAACATTATTGAGCAGTCACAGTCATCAGACGTTGAGAATGCAATTACACTTGCAGGCTCATCAGGCGACTACAGCCAGCTTCCTGATATCGTATTGTTCCAGGATCACTGGTTCCAGAAATATGCAAGCGATTATCCCGATGCTTGGATTTCTGTGGATGACGCAGACGTTGACTGGTCTGACTTCGGTGCAGAAAAGCTTTCATACTCTACTGTAAACGGCACACACTATGGTTTCCCCGTTGATAACGGTACTGTAGTTATGGCTTACAGAGTAGACGTTCTTGAAGAGTGCGGATATACAATTGAGGATATGACAGGCATCACATGGGATAAGTTCATTGAGGTCGGCGAGGAAGTATATGCAAAGACTGGAAAGTATCTTGTTTCCATGGACGGCGACGGAAACGATTTGATGTACATGATGCTTCAGGCAGAGGGTGGTTCTCAGTTTAAGGACGGAAAGCCTTACATCACAGAGAACGAAAAGTTGGTAAGAGTTTGTGAGAAGGTTGTAGAGATGTGCCAGAAGAAAGTTTGCTATCTTGCAAATGACTGGTCAGATTACACAGATCAGACAATCCAGGGCGATATGGTAGCAGGTGTTATGAACGGTAACTGGATTATCCCTACTATTCAGAATGTTCCGGAGAATAGCGGAAAGTGGGAGATTACTTCAATGCCTACATTGGACGGCGGCGAAGGTTATGCATCAAACGGTGGATCTTCTCTTTATGTTACATCAAACTGCCAGAATCCTGAATTGGCAAAGAAGTTCCTTGCTTATACATTTGGCGGCAGCACAGAAACATATGATGCAGCGCTTCGTGATGGTGGTGTGATCACATGCTGTATTTCAGCTGGTACATCAGATGTATATAACGAAGGTGTTGCATACTTCAACGATACGGCAATCTATGCACAGATCGTTGAGATGGGTTCTCATGTAAATGTCATTGAGCAGAACGATGCACATTACACAGCTCGTACACATATGGCAGCAGCAATTATGAATACCATTCAGGGCGCTGACCTTATGACAGAGTTACAGACAGCAGAGGAGAACTTAAACTTTGCGATGGGTAATTAATAACGAATACATTCGTAAAGTGATTTAAAATGAAAACGGAGGAGATAATATACGCTCCTCCGTTTGTGGTTAAAGGAGGTTTTGGCATTGAGTAAAAAAAGTTCAAGTGTGCTGGCAAAACAGCATAGAGCGGGGTGGATTTATCTGGCGCCGGCAGCGCTGCTGATTGCAGTTATGAGTTTTTGGCCAATGATACAGGCATTTCTGATATCGTTAAAAACAGGTTCAAGCGCAAATTTGCAATGGGTAGAACCAATCATTTATAACTACAAACGAATGTTTGCTGATAAGTTGTTTATTCGTTCCGTTGGAAACACCTTCCTTTACCTGATCATTCAGGTACCGATCATGTTGGTGTTGGCAATGCTTTTGGCACAGATGCTCAACAATAAAGATTTAAAATTCAAAGGACTGTTCCGAACATGCGTCTTTCTTCCCTGTGCGATGTCACTGGTTTCTTATTCTTTGATTTTTAAATCTATGTTTGCCACAACCGGTCTGGTAAATTCCGTGCTTATGAATTTGGGACTGATACAGGAAAACATTAATTTCCTGGGAACGACAAGTACTGCGCGAATGATTATCATTCTTGCACTGATCTGGAGATGGACGGGATACAACATGGTATTCTATCTTGCAGGACTTCAGGGAATTGAGTATTCCGTATATGAGGCGGCTAAGATTGATGGTGCGAATGCATGGCAGACGTTTTGGCGGATTACGGTGCCTCTGTTAAAGCCGACAATCGTTATGACAGGTATCATGTCAATTAACGGTACATTACAGCTCTTCGACGAGTCTGTAAACCTTACAAGCGGCGGTCCTGCAAACTCTACCATTACGATGTCGCACTATATTTACCAGAATTCGTTTGGTGATTTCGTAGCGAACTTTGGTTATGCATCAGCGCTATCGTTTGTTGTATTTGTGATGGTTGCCGTGCTTTCGGCTATTAATATGAAAGTAGGTGATAAGCGTGACTAAAAAAGGACGTTCTAATATTCAAAGAAGATTAATACCAACGTACATATTTTTAATCATTGTTTCATTGATATCAGTGTTCCCGTTTTATTGGATGCTTACTGCGGCGACGAATACGTCGTTAGAGGTTGCAAGAGGTAAGATTATATTCGGTTCCCATGCTGTGGAGAATTTTACGAATCTTTTAGCACAGCAGAACCTTTGGGGAGCGCTAAAAAACTCGTTCCTGTATGCAGGCGTGCAGACCATTATTGCGCTTTTGATCTGTTCTCTTGCAGGGTATGGATTTGAGCTTTATCATGATAAGTATAAGGATTTACTGTTTTCCATCCTTCTGCTTGCGATGATGGTACCGCAGGTTGCGACTATTATTCCGTTGTTTAAAATGGTATCAAAAATGAAACTGTTGAATACGGTATGGGGCTTTATCCTTCCTTCGATTTCGACACCGTTTTTGATCATGATGTTCCGACAGAACTCGCGAAGTTTCCCGATTGATATTATGGAGGCGGCGCGTATTGACGGCTTGAGCGAGTTTAAGATTTTCTTTAAGATGTATATGCCGGTTATGAAAGCGACATATGCGGCAGCAGCGGTTATTACTTTCATGAACGCATGGAATGCTTATTTGTGGCCGAAGGTTGTTATGAGCGATAACCGTGCGCAGACAATGCCGATGTTGATCGCGAACTTGGCGGCGGGCTATACGGTTGACTACGGTATGCTGATGATGGGCGTATTGTTCTGTTCATGCCCGACGATGATCATCTTCTTCATTCTGCAGAAGCAGTTTGCAGAAGGTATTACAGGTGCAGTGAAGTAAAAATAAGTAAATATTAAGAGGATAAGTTATGGCAATGTTTGATTATGGAAAGGTAAAAGATCCAACATTTTTTAAGGAGAATGTACTTGCGGCACATTCTGCACACATGACTTATGCGGGAAAAGGTGAGCTGTCTTTAAACGACAGCTCACTTGTTACCTTATTAGATGGTGTGTGGAAGTTTGCGTATGCTCCGAATTACAATTCGACGATAAAGGGATTTGAGGCAGTCGATTATGATTGTACAAGCTGGGCGGATATCCGTGTCCCGGCACATATCCAAATGGAGGGGTATGATATCCCGCAGTATGCCAATGTGCAGTACCCTTGGGACGGACGCGAGGAGATTCTTCCTGGAGAAATACCGGAGCGCTTTAATCCTGTGGCAAGCTATGTGAAATATTTCACAATTCCGGAGCAGATGAAAGGCATGGAAATCCGCATTAATTTCAGAGGTGTGGAGAGCGGAATGGCGCTTTGGCTGAACGGTGTGTATGTTGGTTACAGCGAAGACAGCTTTACACCTTCGGAGTTTGATTTAACGCCGTATATTAAGGACGGGGAAAATAAGCTTGCGGTACAGGTGTTTAAGTGGACTTCATCAAGCTGGTGCGAGGATCAGGATTTCTTCCGCTTTTCGGGAATTTATCGAAGCGTGGAACTGCGTGCGATTCCGAAAACACATGTGGAGGATATTTTTGTAAAGACACTTTTTGACGGGGATGATTTCGGCAAGGCAGTGCTGCGGGCGGAAATGAAGGTCAAAGGTGCGGGCAGTTTAAAGGTAACGTTGAAAGATAAAGATAATGTGATTTTTGAGCGTACTGTGAATGCTGCGGCAGAGGTTGTGCTTGAGGAGAATGTGAACGCACCGAAGCTTTGGAGTGCGGAGTCGCCATATCTTTATGAGATGGAAATCGAGGTTTCCGACAGCGAGGGTAAGGTTACGGAATATATTCCGATGCATGTAGGATTCCGAAAATTTGAGATGAAGAATAACCGTATGCTCATTAACGGAAAGCGCATTGTGTTTAAGGGTGCCAATCGTCATGAGTTCAGTTCCATTTCGGGAAGACAGGTGTCTTACGCGGAACTTGAGAAGGACATCATTACGATGAAGCGCAACAATATCAATGCAATCCGTACTTGTCATTATCCCGATGATGTGGATATTTATGATCTGTGTGACCAGTATGGACTTTATATGATCGCGGAAAGTAATCTTGAGTCGCATGGTACATGGGATGCATATCTGCGCAGAAAGAAGGAAGAAGATTTTATTCTGCCAAACGGAAAGCCGGAGTGGAAGGCGATGATGCTTGACCGCATCAATTCCTGTGTTCAAAGAGATAAGAACCATCCCGCGATTGTGATTTGGTCTGTGGGAAATGAGTCATACGGTGGGGAAACCATCTACGAGATGTCCAACCTGTTCCGTAAGCTGGATGATACGAGGCTTGTCCACTACGAGGGCATTGCGTGGGACAGACGTTACAATGACAGTTCCGATATGGAGAGCCGCATGTATCCAAAGGCAGCGGAGATTGCGGAGTATTTAGAAAAGGACGGCGCAAAGCCTTATGTCTGCTGTGAATATGCGCACGCGATGGGCAACTCGTTTGGCGCTGTGCACAAATATACGGAGCTTGCAGACAAGGAAAATTCCGGCTATCAGGGCGGTTTTATTTGGGATTATATTGACCAGTCGATTTACAAAAAGGACAGATACGGAAAGTGGTTTCAGGCATTTGGCGGTGATTTTGGCGAGCGTCCTACCGACTATAATTTTAGCGGCAACGGAATCGCATATGGAGGAAATCGTGATGAATCGCCGAAGATGCAGGAAGTAAAATATCTGTATCAGAATATCGCTGTTACAATCAGCGAGAAGGACTTTGAAGTCTGGAATAAAAATCTCTTTGTGTCAACGGCTGATTTTGCGTGTGTGGCTGAGCTTGCAAGAGATGGTGTGCTGATTGAGAAGAAGGAGCTTACGGATATTGCGGTTGCACCCGAGAGTAGAAAGAGGTTCCCGATTCCATTTGAAGTGCCGGCATACAGCGGAGAGTACGCGCTGACTATTTCGTTCCGATTAAGGGAAGACATGCTTTGGGCAAAAAGAGAGTATGAAGTTGCATTTGGCCAGGCTGTGATCGCAAATCAGAAAGCTAATGAAAAAACGACAGACAAGCCGTTTACAGTGATTTATGGAAATCACAATATCGGTGTAAGAGGAGCAGAGTTCGACGTGCTCTTTACGGAGTTAAACGGTGGACTCGCTTCCTACAGATATGCGGGAAAAGAGTTGATTGAGGAAATTCCCAAGCCGAATTTCTGGCGCGCGCCGACCGATAACGATATGGGCAACGACATGTGCGTGCGGCAAGGACAGTGGAAGCTTGCAAGTATGTATGCGACGCATAAGGAGGCAGGCATTGCGAAAGAGGGCAGATTAGGGGATCCGATTTATGAAAATCCTGTGGTACGTGAGGAAAAGGATCATGTAAGCGTGCGCTTTTTCTACAAACTTCCAACTTCACCGGCTTCGGAATGTCAGCTTGAATACAAGGTTTACGGTGACGGACGGATTCAGACAGCGCTTTCTTATGAACCAGTGAAAGGGCTTCCCAATATACCGGAGTTTGGTGTTATTTTCAAGTTTAATGCCGATTATGACCGTGTAGAGTGGTACGGAAACGGTCCTGCGGAAACTTATGAGGATCGGAAAATGGGAGCAAAGCTTGGTATTTTCCAAAATATGGTTTCAGACAATATGGCGGAATATATGGTGCCGCAGGAGTGTGGCAACAAAACTGATGTTCGGTGGGCGAGGATTACGGATAGGAAAGGCAGAGGAATTTTATTTGAGGCAGTTGATGATGTAATCAATTTCTCTGCGCTTCCTTACACACCGCATGAGATGGAGAATGCAAAACATCCATATGAGCTGCCCGAAGTGCACTATACGGTAGTGCGCGTGGCAAAGCAGCAGATGGGTGTAGGCGGTGACGACAGCTGGGGCGCACCGATTCATGAAGAGTATCATATCGCTTCAGATCAGAAACTGGAGTTTTGCTTTAGCTTTAAAGGGATTTAAAAATTCAAGGTGCAAATTCTTAGCAAATGCTTAAGAATTTGCACCTTTTTTGCGCCCAATGTATCTTTTCACTTTCTTGCTGTAATTTATGTACTCTTTTCCGAATACTGTCATGAGAAAATCTTCTTCGACATATACGATTTGTAAATGGAGCATAATAGCAGTGAATACCGATACTGCAAGTAATATCCAATTAAAAAACATCAATAAAATGCCCACATATACCAAATCAAAACCAAGAAATGCAGGATTGCGGCTGATTTGATATATCCCGGTTGTGACAAGTTCTGTTTTGTCTGTTTTGGAAACACCTGCACGCCAGCTGTCGCGCATTGTAAGCACTGAGCAAATAAAAAACAAATCACCTAACAGTGCGAATATTACCCCTGCGTATCTGAACAATGCAAATAGGCAAGAGGTGTTTAAGGCGATGCTGATCACTTCGACGATTGGAACGCAAAGAGTTGCTATTTTCAACGTTATTTCAATAAACTTTGCCCGTCCTGTCTTCCCTTTTCCCATTTGGTCTGTGTGTATGCCCTTTTTCTTTTGACTGATCATCTTGCCAAAATAGCAAGCGTAAAATACAAGTAAAATAACAACTGATATTATTTGAAAATTCATTTTTAGCCTCCATGCTACGACTGTTGTTTAGGAGCAGTTAATGGCTCATCACATTTGTGATATTAATTCCATCAAGTAATTCTTTCAGCGCGACCATTTGCTTCAGTGTAATTGTGACGCCTTCACCATATTCGGTGTGATCCGCAGTCCATGTTCTGATATCGTAAACAGGTTCTCGCTTCCCCCATGAAATGTAATTTAGTTCTTTTGTCCAGCCGTTATTTGGTTTTGATAAAGCGCCTATTTGTTTAAGAATTGTATATTCTTTCATAGAATACATCTCCTATGCTTGATAAAATCTAATTAATTGTTGTTAATAATACTTAAATTTTAACACTGTATTATAACATATAGGAAACCGTATTACAATGTCAGGTTTGCTGTCCCTTTTAAAATAATGGTTGCAGAGATAAATCACTAGCAATTTTACTAAATTCTTGGCATAGGGTTTATGGCATGGTAACATTAAAGGAGAAAATTAAAATAGGGAGATGATAAACCGATGGCAACCTTGGAAAATCTAATTCGCCGAACAAAGTTGTGGATTCGGCAGGTTAATTTAATATATCAAGGAAAAATCGGAATCGAACTTTTAGTTGATGAAGAATATTTCTTAATATACATTATAGAAACAAATCATTATTTGGCAGAACTTGTGATTGAACCTGATGGGTTTCATCCATACAGGCATGTAAGTTTTACAGCCTTTGATTTAGACAGAGAAGATACATCGTCATATGCATACTGCTATTATGACAAGGAGGAGAGTACAGAGGATGAAATTTTTAACTGTCTTGATAAAGCAATTTCATATATTATGAGTTAGTAGATTTTATCACTGCAATCTTTGATACATTGACGGCAGATTAGTTAGATGAGTGCTATCAGCGCTAATCTGAAAAGGAATTTTTTTGTTTTGATGTTTTTAACTTCAATGAATATAGATACGATGTTCATGCTTTTGAAGTTAATAGGATAGGAACGCGCATAAAAATGAGGAGCACACAATTATGAATGTAATTTTTGATATGGATGGTCTGATGTTTGATACGGAGAGCGTATTTGTCAAGGCATGGGATTACGCCGGTGAGCAGATGGGAATAGGGAAAACCGGTTACATGACATTAAAAACATTGGGAATGAATATTGCGGCATCGAAAGAAATATGGATTTCGGAATTTGGTGAGCGATACAATGAGCAAGAGCTTAGAAAATACACAAAGCAATTTTTGACAGATTATTATGCGAAGAATAAGGTGCCGGTAAAAAAAGGATTATATGTTCTTTTGTCATACTTAAAGGAAAACGGAGTAAAAATGGCAGTAGCCTCCTCATCGCCAAAGTGGGAGGTTGAGAAACATTTGCGGGATGCAGATGTATATGAATATTTTATGGGAATTGTCTGTGGTGATATGATTGAACGATCGAAGCCGCATCCGGAGATTTATTTGAAAGCATGTGCGCTCTTAGGCTCTGCCCCTGGGGATACATATGCATTGGAGGATTCGAAGAATGGTTTGCTGTCCGCATACAAAGCGGGGTGTAAGCCGGTTATGATACCGGATTTATGGCAGCCCGATGAAGAAGTACTGCAAATCATTATCGGAAAATTTGATGATTTAGAACAGGTAAAGATCGCTTTTGAAAACGGAACAATTTAATATCAGTAGATATTTTATAGTTTAAATAGTATAATAAGATTGTTTCCAAAATGAAATTATAAAG
>JAIEDW010000428.1 GCA_029067805.1 Lachnospiraceae bacterium | reverse complement strand
TCTCCAAGCTGCTCCTCCATTTTACTAAAATCAATAAAGCGCTTATCCATTCTTGCCGGTGTTCCCGTCTTAAAACGGCGCATTTCAACACCAAGCGATTTCAAACTGTCCGTCAGATAATTTGCCGCCTGTAATCCATTTGGACCGGTATAGGTAATTGCTTCCCCACAAAGACATCTTGCTTTTAAATAAGTACCCGTACAAAGAATCACTGCCTTTGCCTCATAGATAGCGCCTGTATATGTTTTGACACCAGTTATTTTTTTGACATAATGTCCTTTCGGTGCGGACAAATCTTCCGCCAAAAGTTCCACAACTTCCGACTGTTTAATCGTCAAATGCTCCTGATTTTCAAGCGTCTTGCGCATTGCTCTCGAATACTCCGCCTTGTCCGCCTGAGCACGAAGCGAATGCACAGCAGGACCTTTTGAAACATTTAACATCTTCGACTGAATAAATGTCTTATCAATCGTTTTTCCCATCTCGCCGCCGAGCGCATCAACCTCACGCACAAGATGTCCCTTTGATGAACCGCCGATATTCGGATTACACGGCATCAATGCAATACTGTCCACACTTACCGTAAAAATAACCGTTTCCAAACCCATTCGCGCACAGGCAAGCGCAGCCTCACATCCCGCATGTCCCGCGCCTACAACACACACATCTACTTTTTCTCTAATCCCAGACATCCTGACTGCCCTCTTTTCAACGTTAGTACAAAAACTTCTATAGTTCATTGTATTTCATAATTTGTTATACGTCAAATAATATCCGTGTATTTTACGAATTCACACTATTTCCCCATACAGAATTTTGAAAAAATTTCATTGACAAGATCCTCTCCGACCTCTTCCCCGATAATTCTTCCAAGTGCAGCATAAGCGCTCATCAAATCAATGGAATAAAAATCTTCGGGCATCCGATCGGCAAGACTGTTCAGCACAAGTCCCATACTCTCATATGCTTCCATTAATGCTTCCTTATGCCTTCCACTGGTAATATAAATCTCATCATTGACGACAATCTCTCCGCCAAAAAACATCTCTTTTATTGTATCTTCAAATACATCTATTCCAATATTTTCTTTAGTGGATGTTTTAATGATTCTCACAGAATTATTTTCTGACATATCTGTCATATTTTTATGAAGAAATTCGGAAATCTCCGCATCACTCACAACTTGTTTCAAATCCGTCTTATTCAATAACACAATGATTTTCTTTCCGGCAATCAGCTCCGCAATCTTCACATCATTTTCGTCAAGTTTTTGTGACACATCTGTCATATAAATAATCAAATCTGCATTATTTGCATACTTTCTCGCTTTTTCAACACCGATTTTCTCCACTTCATCATCCGTATCACGAATTCCCGCCGTATCAATAATATTGAGTCCAATCCCGTTTAATTTCACAGACTCCTCAAGCACGTCACGCGTCGTTCCCGCAACACTTGTAACAATCGCCTTTTCTTCTCCCACAAGCAAATTTAAAAAAGAAGATTTCCCGACGTTGGGCTTTCCCACAATTACAGTATTGATCCCGTCTTTCAGCAGCTTTCCGTTATCCGCACTGTCAATCAATTTCTTTAATTCTGCTCTGATCATCAAAACTTTCTCTTCCAGCTTTTCACAATATCCGTCAAGACTGATATGTTCCGGATCGTCAAGCGCCGATTCGATAAAAGCAATCTCATACAAAACAGCTTCACGCAAATTCTTTACCTTATCGGAAACCGCACCCTTTAATTGATTGACTGAGGCTTTTAAGGCAAACTCATTCTTAGAATGAATCAAATCCATAACAGCTTCCACTTTAGACAGATCAATTCTACCATTTAAAAACGCGCGCTTCGTAAACTCTCCCGGTTCCGCCAGTCTGCACCCGTTTTTTATCACTGTTTCTAAAATCTTACGCATCACAAGGATTCCGCCATGACAATCAATTTCAACCGTATCTTCCTTGGTGTAAGTATTCGGCGTTTTCATCACAGCAACCATCACTTCATCTATTAACATATCACCATCATAAATAAATCCGTAATGAATCGTATGGCTCTCTACATTCTCCAGTCTTTTTTTTCCCGATTTCGAACGGTAAATCTTATCGACAACCGCTATCGCATCATTGCCACTTACTCTGATAATCCCAATTCCCGAATCACTTACCGCAGTAGCAATCGCCGCAATTGTATCTGTCCTCATCGCAATCCTCATTTCTTTCTTAACTTCCATCACATTTATCACATTTTTATATATGGTAAAAAGAACCCTGTAAAAACAAGGTTCTTTTTATCAACATTTCACTTTTATTCTTCTGATTCAGAGCTTTCTTCAGTCGATTCCGTATTCTCGGCATTTTTATAATTTTTATTGTAGCCCCTGTTACTGTATCCGCCTCTTCCGTATCCGCCTTTGTTATATCCTTTGCCGTATCCGCCGCGATTATATCCGCCACGATCGGAATAACCCGCATCTTTTTTCGGAACAACTACAACACGTCTGAATGGCTCCTCGCCCTCACTGTGCGTTGTAACATACTTGTCATTTTGCAATGCCGAATGAATGATT
>JAIEDW010000427.1 GCA_029067805.1 Lachnospiraceae bacterium | reverse complement strand
CGGAAATGGACTTTGGGGAAAGACAGGTGAAAGGCATCTCTATCAAAGGCAGGGCACGAAAAGGCAGTAACACCATACATATCAGGTTTTTCGACGGTAACAATGAAGTGAAACAGATACTGGAATTTCCGGCAAGTGAAGAATACATTTCACGGCAATTTGATTTGGAGCCTGTCAGTGGAAAGTGGGAAGTGACTTTTGTATTCCTTCCGGGAAGCTGCTTTGATTTTGAGTCGTTTCAGATGTACTAAAGCTGCCCGCATGTACGAGAATAAATACGCAGCAAGGAGGTCAGAAAATGATGACAGCGCTTGCGGTTTTCCTTTTCTTGATTTTGTCAGCATTCATATCGGTGTATGCAGTGTATCGGGTTGTATTTTGCCATCCGATAAAAAAACGTCCGGATGTGCATCATATTCCGGACAGCAACCTTTACAGGGCACATCGGGAAAAGATGTTAAATGTTATAGAAGATATGGAAAAGACATCTTACGAGGAGGTCAGTATTCTTTCTGCGGACTCTCTCAGGCTTTACGGGAAATTATTTTATATGAAAAAAGATGCGCCGCTTATCATTTTTTTTCATGGATTTCATGGTACATACGCATGGGACGGATATGGTTTTTTCAAGATTTGCCAAAAGAATGGATTTAATATTCTTATGGTCGATGAGCGTGCGCACGGAAAAAGTGACGGAAATGTCATTACTTTTGGGATAAAGGAGCGGCATGACTGTAAATTATGGGTTGAATACGCCGTAGAACGGTTTGGAAGGTCTACAGACATTTTTCTTGCGGGGGTTTCCATGGGGGCGGCTTCCGTTATGATGTCGTTTGAACTTGGACTGCCTGAAAATGTAAGAGGAATCATAGAAGACTGCGGATATTCCGAACCGGCGGCTATTATAATGGAAACCATAAGGGTAATGAAGCTTCCTGTAAAACCAATCTATCAGCTTATAAAGCTTGGCGCGCGCATTTTCGGGCATTTTGACTTGGAGTCGGCTGCGGCGCTGCAGTCCGTTCAGAAATTAAATATTCCGCTGTTATTGATTCATGGTTCGCAAGATTCTATTGTTCCGCCCTCTATGGGAGAGGAACTTTACGAAGTCTGCAAATCTAAAAAAGAGCGGGTGCTGATAGAGGGCGCAGACCATGCAAACAGTGCAATGACAGATTACGAAACATACGAAAAAGCAATATTGCAGTTTATCGAACAGAGTTGTTAAAATACATTTCTTTGATGATGTTCTGTACTTTCTTATCAATTTTTTTATCTGTAGTCCGCTCATGACTAAAATTCTGCTTTTCATAACAACATTTCCCTTTTTGAAACTTTTTGGTGGTTAGATTCGTATTACTATTAGAAAAGCAAGGAGGGTATTGAAAATTGAACATAAATGAAATAGGAGCAACAGGATATCCGGCGTGGCATGGAGCAAAAAAAACACAACAGAATACGGCAGGGACGAGTTTTGCATCGCAGTTAAATAATGTGGCAAGTGCAAAACCGCATACATCTATTGTTTATATGAAAACGGATGATATGTTGTATTCAGGCGGTAACGGGACAGGATTATCTTTTTACATCAAATACGCGGAAAACTCAACAGAAGACGACCCGACGGTAATTGCAAAAGGCGTTGATGAAAATGGCGTTGAATTTGAGCAGACAGTTCATATCAACAAGATAAATCCTAAATGTGCAACGATTGTGGAAATGAGGGCATTAGAAGCGCATTTGGGTGTGGAAAAAAACGGAGGGCTTACCTCGCTTCCCATGGAAACCGGAATGATGGGGTTACGCGACAGGACGGACTTCATGAATATGTTTGAGAAGCAGATAAGCGATATGAAGTTACTGAGTCAGAAAAGGACTGCCGCATATTATCAGTACAGTATGCAGATGTATTGGGATTTCATGAATAAGAAATGGGGGATTTAAAAAATGAGCATTAACGGAGTAGGAGCAGCGGGATACCAGACAACAGGGTACGAGACAAGAAAGACAGAAAGAAGTGCATCGGGAGAGAATTTTGCACAACATGCTGCGGAAGCGGCACAGGCAGCAGGACAGGCGACAGCCATTTTGCATGGATCTGATGAGGAAACCGGGGATATTGCTGTTTTTTCTAATGTTTGTTTTGTAAACAATTCATCTATCACTGTATATAAAACACAGGATTTTGATCCGAACAATCCGGTTTATAAAGTGAAAATATGGGATAAGTCGGGAAATGTGACGGAGCAGATGGTTGATGTCTCAAAAGTAGACCCGAAAAATTGCAGTACGATTGAAATGTATGCTTATACTGCTGATTTAAAAGAAAGCGGGAAAGGCAGTTTTGAGGATACGGTGCTAAAAGCCGCAGCTGCAAAATATGAAGGGCAGGAAGATGGCAGCTCATTTAGTTTTTCAACAAAGATGGATTGGGTGGATATTGTCAAAGAAGTTATGCAGTCGCTGTATAGTTACGGAGATATGAAGGGCTACATGGATTGGAAGGCATTTTTAGGATTATTGGAAAGATAATTAGGAAGGAAAGGCGTTATTATGAGTATTTTAGGAGTAAACGGTGCTTTGGCGGGGGCATACCGCAACGTAGACAAAACACAGAAAACAAG
>JAIEDW010000426.1:4805-23165 GCA_029067805.1 Lachnospiraceae bacterium | reverse complement strand
TAAAAATCCATCACCGAAGGTGATTTTGCATGGATTTTTACCTGTTACTGGAACGGAGTGAACAGTAACAAGCAGAGCGCGGAAACAGAAAATAAAAGGGTTGTAATTTTATCACAGATAAATTATCATATAGAGATAGACCTTTTATGGGAAAACGGAGAGGAAAATACCATGAAGATAAGAGCGATGACGACAGATGATTACGAACAGGTATATGCGCTGTGGAAGCAGATCAAAGGCTTTGGAATGCGAAGTATTGACGATTCGCGCGAGGGCGTTTCGCGGTTTTTGGAGCGCAATCCGAATATCAGCGTGGTAGCAGTGGAGGATGAAAAGGTCGTAGGCGCAATCCTTTGCGGTCACGACGGAAGACGCGGCTGTCTATATCATGTATGCGTTGCGCCCGACTACCGAAGACGCGGCATCGGAAAAGCGATGGTCGTATACTGCATGGACGCACTCAAAAGAGAACAGATTAACAAAGTAACGCTGATTGCGTTTACCAAGAACGATATCGGAAACGCGTTCTGGCACAATGTAGGCTGGGTGCAGCGGGAAGATTTGAATTATTATGACTTTGTATTAAATAAAGAAAATATTACAGCATTTAATCAATAACCGAAAGGAGTACATTATGATAGAGCAAATAAAAGGCGGTGTGACCGCGGCGAAAGGGTTTGAGGCGTCGGGAACGGCGGCAAATATCAAATATAAAGACAGAATGGATATGGCAATGATCTACAGCGAAGCGCCTTGCAACGTGGCAGGAACATTTACAACGAATGTGGTGAAGGCGGCGCCTGTTTTGTGGGATAAGGATATTGTGGATAACAGTCCCTATGCACAGGCGGTTGTCGTGAATGCGGGGATTGCCAATGCATGCACGGGAAAACAAGGCATGGATTACTGCCGCGAGGAGGCGCAGACGGTTTCGGGACTGTTGAATATTCCCGAAAATGCGGTGCTGGTAGGTTCGACCGGTGTGATCGGAATGCAGCTTCCGATGGATCGCATCAACGAGGGTATCAAAAAGCTTGCAGCTGCAAAAGAGGGTACAATCGAGGCGGGAACGACCGCTTCAAAGGCGATTATGACGACAGATACGGTCAATAAGGAAATTGCTGTGCAGTTCGAACTGGACGGAAAGACCGTGACAGTCGGCGGAATGAGCAAAGGTTCCGGCATGATACATCCAAACATGTGTACGATGCTTGCTTATATTACGACTGACGTGGCAATCAGCAAGCCGCTGTTGCAGGAGGCGTTGAGCAACAGTATTATCGATTCTTATAATATGATTTCGGTTGACGGTGATACGTCGACAAACGATACCTGTCTTGTGCTTGCAAACGGACTTGCGGGAAATGATGAGATTACGAAAAAAGGAGAGGGCTATGATAAATTCTGCGAGGCGCTCGACTTTGTCAATACATACCTTGCAAGGAAAATGGCGGGCGACGGTGAGGGCGCGACGGCATTGTTTGAAACAACGGTGATGAATGCTGCGACAAAGCAGGAGGCAAGGATCCTCGCAAAATCCGTCATAGGTTCAAGCCTTTGTAAAGCTGCGATTTACGGTCATGATGCCAATTTCGGCAGGTTTTTATGCGCGTTGGGGTACTCTGGTGTAATATTTGATCCGGAAAAAGTGGAACTGTATTTTGAGAGCAGCGCGGGAAAACTTTTGATTTATAAGGATGGAGCAGCGGTGGATTACAGCGAGGAGAAGGCGACGGAAATTTTGTCGCAGCCCGAAGTTACCGTGCTTGTCGATATGAAAATGGGAAAGGAAACAGCGACGGCGTGGGGGTGTGATCTGACATACGATTATGTTAAGATCAATGCGGATTACAGGAGCTAGAACGAAAAGAAATTCTAAGATGATAAAAAACATCATCTAAGAATTTCTATGTTTTGTCCGGAAAGAACGCCCGAGGCGTTCTTTATAGAAGAATATAGGTATTGAAAGGAAAAAGAGATGAAAGAACAGGATATGAATAAAATTTTGTCAAAGGCGGAGGTGCTGATTGAGGCGCTTCCATACATACAGAAATTTAACAGAAAATATATTGTCGTAAAATACGGCGGAAGCGCGATGAGCAATGAGGAGCTTCAACGAAATGTGATTAAGGATGTGACGCTTTTAAAGCTTGTCGGTTTTAAACCGATCATTGTACACGGCGGTGGTAAGGAAATCAGCCGCTGGGTGGAAAAGACGGGTAAGGAGGCAAAATTTGTCAACGGACTGCGTGTGACGGATGCGGATACGATGGAGATTGCCGAGATGGTCTTAAATAAGGTCAATAAAAGTCTTGTGACAATGGTTCAGGAGCTTGGTGTAAAAGCGGTCGGTATCAGTGGAAAGGACGGCGGACTATTACAGGTTGACAAGAAATATGCTGACGGTCAGGATATCGGCTTTGTAGGGGATATCAAGGAGGTTAATCCGAAGGTATTATTTGATCTGATTGAAAAGGATTTTCTTCCGATTGTCGCGCCGATCGGGCTTGACGATCATTTTCAGACATATAATATCAACGCAGATGATGCGGCGTGTGCGATTGCAAAGGCGGTAGGCGCCGAAAAGCTTGCGTTCCTAACGGACATTGAGGGACTTTACAAAGATATTAACGACAAAGCATCTTTTATTTCAAGAATTTCCGCATCACAGGCGGATGAGCTGATTGAGGAGGGCTTTATCGGCGGCGGAATGCTGCCAAAGCTCAATAACTGCACGAGCGCGATCAAAAACGGCGTCAGCCGTGTACATATTCTGGACGGAAGGATTCCGCACTGTCTGCTTTTGGAGATATTCACAAGAAATGGTATCGGAACGGCGATTGTTCAGGACGAAGACCTTGAAAAGATGGAAAAAGGTGAGTAGTGTGAAAAATAAATTTTTCACACGGCAAATTTGTGCAGAGGCACAAATTCGCAAGTTGAGAAAGGAGCATGTAAAATATGAACATGAAAGAATACATAGATGAAGCGGAGTCGGCGCTGCTACATACGTACAACCGTTATCAGATTGTCTGGGAAAAAGGGGACGGTATGTATATGTATGATATTGAGGGCAAAAAGTACCTCGATTTTGTAGCAGGTATTGCGGTATTTGCGCTTGGTTATAATAATAAAGCATACAATGACGCGCTGAAAGCGCAGATTGATAAAGTGCTTCATACGTCCAACTATTATTACAATATCCCCGCAATAGAGGCGGCAAAAAAGCTGAAAAAAGTATCGGGTATGGATCGGATCTTCTATACAAACAGCGGTGCGGAGGCCGTGGAGGGAGCGCTTAAAGCGGCAAGAAAGTATGCCTTTTTAAGAGACGGGCACACAGACCATGAAATCATTGCGATGAACCATTCGTTCCACGGGAGAACGATGGGAGCGCTTGCCGTGACGGGAAATCCGCATTACAGGGAGGCGTTTGAGCCGTTGATCGGGAATATAAGATTTGCCGATTACAATGATTTTGAGAGCGTAAAGGCGCAAGTGACAGACAAGACATGTGCCATTATACTGGAAACAGTTCAGGGTGAGGGAGGCATTTATCCCGCAACGGAGGATTTTCTCAAAAATATCAGAGCGCTCTGCGATGAGAAGGATATTCTGCTGATCCTGGACGAGATTCAATGTGGCATGGGTAGAACAGGAACCATGTACGCATGGCAGCGATATGGCGTTAAGCCTGACATTATGGCGAGTGCGAAAGCGATTGGCTGCGGTGTGCCCGTGGGAGCATTTATGATGACCGAAAAAGTAGCACAACAGTCGCTTACAAGCGGTGACCACGGAACGACATACGGCGGAAATCCGTTTGCATGCGCGGCTGTTTCCAAGGTTCTTGATCTGTTTGAGGAACTCAATGTATTGGACAATGTAAAAGAATCGGGCGATTATCTGTATGAAAAACTTGAGGAACTTGCCGCAAAGCACGACTGTATCAAGGAACACAGGGGTGTCGGTTTGATGCAGGGTTTGGAGTGCGACAAAACGGTCGGTGATATTATCAATAAGGCGATTGCAAACGGGCTCTTGTTGATCAATGCGGGGGCAAATGTGATTCGGTTTCTTCCGCCGCTCATTGTATCAAAACAGGAGATTGACGATATGATAGCAATTCTTGATGCCTGTTTTTAAGGCCGGTGTCGGGAAGACAGAAAGGGCAGAGGTATCGAAATGAAACACACGAAAATAGGAGAAAGGCTGCTTTTTGCGGCAGTGATACTTGTTCTTGCGGCAGTTGCGATTACGGTGGCGGTTCAACTTGGTGAAGACCGGCAAGTGCAAACGGACAACACGAAAAAAGAAACGATCCGTCTTTGGTATACCGATGATACGCTGACTGATTATCTGAGCAGTAAGGTACTGGAATTCTACAATCAAACGGATATTCGCGTCGAAACAAAACTGGTGTCGGGACTGGAATATCTTGAGGCGATCAATAAGGCGAGTTTAAGTGAGGAAGAGGACGGGCCGGATGTCTATATCATCAGCAATGATTCCCTTGAGAAGGCATATTTGTCGGGACTTGCCGTGGAACTTGACGAGTCGGTTCCGATTTATCTGCCCGCGGCGTACAATCAGGCGGCAAAAAATGCGGTCACATACGACAACAAATATGTGGGCTGTCCGTTCTATTTTGAAACAAGCGCACTGCTTTACAATAAAACGTATTTAGAGCAGATCGTCGAGGCGTCAAACACAAACGAGGAGGGGGAAGCGCAGGAGGCGGTGCAGCAAATTGTGACCGCTGAGGATTTGATTCCGACCTCTATTGCCGATATTTTGAATTTCGCGGATCAGTACTCCGCACCGGAAAACGTTGAATATTTCTTTCGGTGGGACGTATCGGATATTTTCTATAATTACTTTTTTATCGGAAATTATATTTCCGTAGGTGGTGATGCGGGCGATGACAAGAGTGACATCGATATCTATAATACGGAGTCGATATCGACGCTCAAGGTTTATCAGGAGCTGAATCAGTTTTTCTCGATTGATACGAAGGAAACGAACTATGACACGATCATGCAGGAGTTTTTGGAGGGAAAAACCATCTACACGATTGCGACAAGCGACTGTATCAAAAAGCTTGACGACGCCGCAAAGAACGGAGAATTTCCCTATGAATACGGGATTGCGCAGCTTCCCGACATCAACATCGAACTCAGCACAAGAGGCATGTCGGTGACGAACGCGCTTGTCATCAACGGCTACTCGACGCACAAGGCGTCGGCGGCATCGTTGATCCGGTATCTTGCGGATGCGTCGGTGGAGGATCTTTATGAGATGACGGGAAAAATTTCCGCAATGACCAAACAGGAGTATGACGATCCGCATGTGGAGGGATTTGTGCAAAGCTATGCTGATTCGGTGCCAATTCCGAAGATGCTTGAAACGAGCAACTTCTGGGTGGGACTTGAAATCTGTTTCGCGAAAGTCTGGTCGGGCGAAGATGCAAATACGCAGATACGGACGCTTTCAGAGCAGATTAAGACGCAGTTAAACGGCGCGGCTGTGACAGAGGAGATTTTGGAGGATCCGCAAGTGGAGCTTCTTCCGGCAGTAGAGTACGAAGATGTTCCCATTGAGGAAGGAGAAATACCCGATGCGGGTATGCCTGCGGCGGTAAATACGGAATCTGAATAAAAAGTGAAAAAATATCCAATCATAGGAATACCAAAAGAAAGGTGTGGGTAGGAATATGATTGGATTTTTTATTGCATTGATATCGGGTGCGCTGATGAGCGTACAGGGTGTGTTTAATACGAAGGTTACGGAAAATTCGAGCCTTTGGGCGGCGAACGTGTTTGTGCAGTTTACGGCATTTCTTGTCTGTCTGATCGCGTGGCTTTGTACCGACAGGACTTCCTTTCGGGATGTGATATCGGTCGAGCCGAAATATTTTTTACTGGGCGGCGTGATGGGTGCGTTTATTACACTTACCGTGATTAAAAGTATGGACGCGCTTGGTCCTGCAAAGGCAGTCATGCTGATCGTCATTTCGCAGCTTATTATTGCGTATCTGATTGAACTTTTAGGGCTGTTTGGCGTGGAAAAGCAGCCTTTTAGCTGGCGGAAGGTAATCGGTGCGTTGCTGGCGATCGTCGGATTTATCGTCTTTAAGTTCAAATAAAAAATATCCGCGAAATGTCAAAAATAGCACTTGTATTGCGTTTCAAATTAGAATAAAATAATCATAGGTATGCATAGAGGGGCTTTATCGAAAAAACGATAAAGGAGCTATGAATATTTATGAGAAGTTTAAAATTAAATAAGGTAACAAATTTAAAATGGCCTGCAACAGTGTGTATTTTTACGGCTGTGCTTTTGATGCCTGTATTTTTGTGTGGTTGTGGTGGAAAGACTGGCGGTGATGAATTGCTGTTTCAGATGAATGAAGAGGTGGATACGCAGTCTTTGCCAGATTTTGTTTCGGAGGAAACGGCTTCCAGTATGAATACGGAATGTGAGGAAACAACTTGGATTTACGTCTATGTCTGCGGTGCGGTTGAAAATCCCGACGTGTATCAGGTCGCGGCAGAAAGCAGGCTCTTTGAAGTGATTGAAATGGCGGGCGGCTTTACGGAAGAAGCGGATCGGGCATATTTAAATCTTGCGCGGAACGTTACGGACGGAGAGCAGATTGTTGTATATACCATGGAGGAAACTGCCAACAAAATGACACCTGTGTCAGAAAATGAAATAACACAGTCGAGCAGTGGTCTTGTCAATATCAACAGGGCGTCGCTTACAGAGTTGACGGGGATTTCCGGTATCGGAGAAGGCCGTGCAAAGGCGATTATAGACTATCGGGAGAAGCACGGCAGTTTTGGGTCCATTGAGGAGATCAAAAAGGTAGACGGAATAAAGGATGGGCTTTTTTCTAAAATAAAGGATTATATTACAGTATAAATATGACATGTATGTCATAAAGAGTTGTAGGAGTTGGAAAAGGGGATTGAGATGGCGAAAAAAATTTTGGTGGTAGACGATGAAAAATTGATCGTAAAGGGGATCCGCTTCAGTCTGGAGCAGGACGATATGGAGGTTGACTGCGCGTATGATGGTGAGGAGGCGCTTGAGCTGGTAAAGGCGAATAAGTATGATATTGTTCTTTTGGATATCATGCTGCCGAAGCTTACCGGTCTTGAGGTGTGTCAGCAGATTCGGGAATTTTCCAATGTACCCGTCATTATGCTGACGGCAAAGGGTGACGATATGGATAAGATTTTGGGACTGGAATATGGCGCAGACGATTATATCACCAAGCCGTTTAATATCCTTGAGGTAAAAGCGCGGATCAAAGCAATTATGCGAAGAACCGGCACCAAGTCTGACCCCGGGAAAAAGACACAGGTGATCGAGGCGGGCGAATTGAAACTTGACTGCGAGGGAAGACGCCTTTATATCGCGGGAAGAGAGGTTAATCTGACCGCGAAGGAGTTTGATGTGCTGGAGCTTCTGATTTTAAATCCAAATAAAGTGTACAGCCGTGAAAATCTGCTAAAACTTGTGTGGGGTGCTGATTATCCTGGAGATGTGCGCACGGTTGATGTACATATCAGACGGCTTCGGGAAAAGATTGAGTCAAACCCGAGTGAACCGAAGTATGTACATACTAAATGGGGCGTGGGATATTATTATAAATAGGAGAAAAACAGACGGTGGGAAAGGCGAAGCTTTTTAAATTATTTAAAAGTCTGAAAACAAGGATTTTTTGTATTGTCATGGTTGCGGGCATTCTGCCCTGTGTGATTCTCCATTGCGGAATACTGGAACGATATATCAGTAATGCTGTGTCAGTGCGAACAAATGAGGTGCAGACGCAGGTAAAGATTATTGCGGACCATCTGCTTACATACAATTATCTATTTGACAACACAAACGAGGTGGTAAACGCCGAGCTGTCACAGCTCTCTAATCTTTATGATGGGCGCGTGCTGATTATAGACGGAAACTTGAAAATCGTTAAGGATACATATGCCGTAAGTGAGGGAAAAACGATTATTTCGGAGGATATTATCAAGTGCTTTAAAGACGGTGTGGCGGCAAACAGTCTTAAGGGCAAAGAGTATATTGAAATTATTGTGCCGATTGAGGAAAAGCTTGCGGACAGTTCGACGCGTATTGTCGGCGTGATGCTCACAAGTGTGTCAACGGACAGTATTATCAGCAGTTATGAGTACATACAAAGCAGGGCGTATCTGTTGGAGATGTGCGCGCTTGTTGTAATCTTTGGCATGGCATTCTTTTTGAGCCGCAAGTTGTTAAAGCCTTTTGAGCAGATTACGGACGCAATCAACGAGGTCAAGAACGGTTTTACAGACGAGGAGATTAATGTACGCAATTACACGGAAACGGAGCGCATCGGCGATGCTTTTAACCAGATGCTTGGCAGAATGAAAGTTTTGGATGACTCCAGACAGGAATTTGTGTCCAACGTGTCGCATGAGTTAAAGACACCGCTTGCTTCCATGAAGGTGCTTGCTGATTCGCTTATTACACAGGAGGATGTGCCCGTTGAACTTTATCGCGAGTTTATGACGGATATTGCGGCGGAGATCGATCGTGAAAATAAGATTATCACGGATTTGCTCTCGCTTGTGAAAATGACGAGAACTTCCGAGGACATGAATGTCGAAACGATGGATATCAATTCGATTTTGGAGCTTTTGTTAAAGCGTCTGGGACCGATTGCGGCACGTGCCGAAGTGAAAATTATTTTTGAGAGCAGACGACCTGTGAGTGCGGAGGTGGACGAAGTAAAACTGACACTGGCGTTTTCTAACCTCGTTGAAAATGCGATCAAATACAATGTTGAAGGCGGCTGGGTGAAAGTCGTGCTTGACGCGGATCACCAGTGTTTTACGGTAGAGGTGTCCGATTCGGGCATGGGGATACCGGAGGAGTCCATCGAGCATATTTATGAGCGCTTTTACCGCGTTGACAAATCGCATTCGCGGGAAATTGGCGGTACTGGACTCGGACTTGCGATTACGAGAAGTGCGGTGCTGATGCACAGAGGTTCGATCAATGTGAGCAGCGTGGAGGGAGTCGGGACTGTATTTACGGTAAAGATACCGCTTACCTATATCGCATAAATCATATCGGAAGGAGAGAATCTCTATGAAAAAAAGACCTTTTTACATAACGTTTTTTCTGTGTGTTCTCGTTTGTGCAGTGGTATGCTTTACCGGCTGTGACAAGGAGGAGGTACAGGGAACGTCTGTTGATATATCCTATTTGAACAAGAACGAAACAAAGCTGGTCAAGGAAACACATTATTTGAAAGGAAACGATATCAAGGAAAATATCGTGGAGGTGCTGACGCTTTTATGCGCAGTGCCTGAAAATAAGGAGCTCAAGGCAACGCTCACAAGCGGTATCAATATCATTACCTATACGCTTGAAGGTGAGCAGGTAACGGTTTCTTTGAGCGAAAAGTATATGGATATACCGCGCACGACTGAGGTGCTTACGAGAGCGGCCATTGTGCGAAGCCTTACAGCGCTTGAAGGCGTAAGCTGTGTCATGATCACAATCAACGGAGAGCCGCTTACCGACACATCGGGAAATGTCGTAGGCATTATGACCGCAGACATGTTTGTCGACAATGCGGGAGAAATGGTGGAGGCACAGGATACGAAGGTCATGCTGCGTCTTTACTTTGCAAATGAGGATGGGGACGGATTGATTGCCGTGAACAGAGAACTTTCCCACAATGCGGATGTATCGAACGTGTCGATGGAAAAGATTGTCTTAGAGCAGCTGATCAAGGGACCGGCAAACGACGAAACGTATCCGGTTATCAGTCCGGACACAAAGATTGTGAGCGTAACCGTAAAGGACGGTATCTGTCATATTAATTTTGACAGTGCCTTTGAAACGGCGATCAATAATGTGACGACAGATGTCACGATCTATTCGATTGTCAACTCACTCTCGGAGCTTAGTACGGTCAATAAGGTGCAGATTTCCATAGACGGTGACAGTGATAATAAGTTTCGGGATAAGTATGATTTTTCAACTGTTTTCGAGCGGAATTTGTCGCTTGTAAATTAAAAAAGAATATCAGGAATAGGAGATTATGAAATGAGAAGACCGCTTTGCTGCGTATGTCTGGCATTTGTGGCGGCTGTGTTTCTATATCTTTTGGCGGGGATGCTGCCTGCAGACACTGTTACGGAAACAGAGGGCAGCAGACTTACGCTGATGGGTGAGTTATATAATAAGGAATATAAAAATTACAGTCAGGTGCTTTATCTAAAGCATGTCAAAAAAATCAATCAAAATTCTGCGGATAACGTCAATCCGATTTTCAAACAACATGAAATAATTGAATATAAAAATGACACATGTGTCATGTGCTATGTAGACAGCGGTGTTTTTTCGTGTGAAAACGAACCAAAACTCGGCGCATGGATCATCGTTGAGGGAGAGGTTTCTTTCTTTGACGAGGCGCGAAATCCCGGCACGTTTGACGCGAGGCAGTATTATCGGACACTGGGCATCGACTTTCGACTGCTTGATACGGAAGTAACTGCCACAAGTTCATCTTACAGCGCATATCATGAGGGGCTATACAGGCTGCGCAGAGCCTTTGAAGGAGTGTATGATGCGACGCTTTCAAAAGAGGATGCGGCGGTTCTAAAAGCAATGGTGCTTGGAAATAAGACGGAGCTTGATACCCGGCAAAAGCAGTTATTTCAAAGAAGCGGTATATCACATATTCTCGCGATATCGGGACTGCATATATCATTGATTGGAATGCTTTTTTATGGTATTTTGAAGAAAATGCGTATACCGCGCGTTCTGTCCTGTCTTTTTTGTATCGCGCTTATGATTGCATATGGCGATATGGTGGGCATGTCAAGTTCCGCATACCGTGCCGTGTTTATGTTTGGAATGAAACTTCTGGCAGACGCGCTTGGGCGCACATATGATATGCTGACGGCGCTTTCACTTGCGGCAGTGCTACTGTTGGCGGAACAGCCGCTCTATCTTTATCAGCCGGGTTTTTTACTATCTTTTGGTGCAATCCTTGGTATCGGACTTTTTTCGGATTTGGTAAAACCCGATCTGGAGCGTATGAAAAATAAAATTCTACAAAAGACAGCAGCTGCTTTGAGTGGCAGTCTTAGTATTTTTCTGGTGCACTTTCCGATCCTGTTATGTTCTTATTATGAATTTCCCGTATATTCCTTTTTGCTGAATCTGATTGTGATTCCCGCGATGAGTATTGTACTTGTGATGGGGCTTTTATGCCTTGTATGTGGCAGTATTGGCGGTGTGTTTTTGGGCGTGTCAAAGCTTGCGGGGCTGGTTTGTCATGTGCTTCTTGCGTGCTTTGAAGGGGCGTCGGAGATTTCGCTAAAACTGCCGTTTGCGCAGTGGATTGTTGGAAGACCCGACAACTGGAAAATTGTTGTGTTTTATCTGGCTGTATTTGCAATTTACGGAATGCACTGTTACGCGAAAAAGGCATCTAAGAGCGCACGCGCACGGACATTGAATATGCGCATTACAATACCGTATTGGTACAAGTTGGTATGCATTGCTTTGTTGGTGGTCTTTTTGGGATATCGCTGTATTTGTGACACAAATGTCACTTTTTTGGATGTAGGACAAGGAGATGGAATCTATATCGAGAGCGTAAGCGGCAAACACTATCTGATCGACTGCGGAAGTTCCTCAGAGAAGAATGTGGGGCAGTACGCCTTGCTGCCGTTTATGAAATATATGGGAACTTCGAAAGTAGATGCCGTATTTTTGACACATCTGGATCAGGATCATATTTCCGGCGTGCGTGAACTTTTGGAGGAATATGAAAACGGCAGCGGCGTATCGGGAATCACGATCGAGCGGATCATCGTGGCGACGGCAGTGATCAAGGACGAGGCGTATGAGGAACTGAAAACATTATGTGAGGAAAAGGGGATACCACTTTTGTATGTAAGCGCGGGGGATAAAATCGGCGATGAAACGCTTTCCTTTGAAGTGCTTCACCCAGACAGCGATTACGCGCCCGATTCGCGCAATGCCTATTCGCTTGTGCTAAGACTTGTCGTAAAGGAGAAGGCTTCACAATTTTGTGCGCTGTTTACGGGAGATGTCGAGGCGGACGGTGAGGCGAGGGTGGCAGAGTATTTCAAAGAAAACGGGGAAACTGCGCCGATTGACCTCTATAAGGCGGCGCACCATGGCTCCAGATATTCGAATACATGGGAACTTGTAAGTCTGGTCAGGCCGATGCTTACTGTGATTTCATGCGGAGAAGATAATTCCTACGGGCACCCGCATGAGGAGGCTGTCGAAGTGTTTACCAGAGCAGGAAGCGCGATTGCCGTGACAAAAGATACGGGGGCAGTTACGGTCCGTATCCGAAACAGTAAGTGGCGCGTGAATTATTACAAAAAGGAATGAAAATTTGCGCAGGTTATGATAAAATAAAAAAAGGAGGAGAAAACCTTATGAAACGCATAGCACAGGATATCAAGAGCGGAGAATTTGCGCATATTTACTTGCTTTACGGCGAGGAGGCTTATCTTCGAAAGCAGTATCGTGATAATCTGAAAAAGGCGCTTGTGCCGGCTGACGATACGATGAATTGCAGCATTTACGCGGGGAAAGAGATCAATGTGAATGAAATCATCGATCTGGCAGGGACCATGCCTTTTTTTGCGGAGCGACGCGTAATCGTTGTGGAAAACAGCGGTCTTTTTAAGTCGGGATCAAATGACAGGCTGGTGGAACTCCTAAAGGACATGCCGCAAACTTCCTATATGATCTTTGTCGAGGAGGAGGTTGACAAGCGCGGAAAGCTCTATAAGTCTGTGACGGCAAACGGCTATGCCGCGCTCTGCGAGATGCAGGATGAGGCGACGCTCAAAAAATGGATCATGGGTCTGCTCAAAAGGGAAAACAAGATGATCACGGCGGATGCGTTAAGTCTTTTGCTGGATAAAACGGGCGCCAATATGGAAAATATAAAGCGTGAGGTCGAAAAACTGGTATGTTATAAATATTTCGATGAGGGAATCACTGCAGAAGATGTCGAGGAGCTTTGTAC
This sequence comes from Lachnospiraceae bacterium, assembly GCA_029067805.1. Taxonomy (GTDB): domain Bacteria; phylum Bacillota; class Clostridia; order Lachnospirales; family Lachnospiraceae; genus COE1. The sequence goes on along the minus strand of JAIEDW010000426.1, from coordinate 10,084 downwards.
TGTACAGATACAGAACCGTATTTTTGATATGGTCGAGGCAGTGGCGGCTAAAAATCAAAAAACGGCGCTTGCGTTGTACTACGATCTGCTTGCACTAAAAGAAGCGCCGATGAAAATTCTGGCGTTGATTGCAAGACAGTTTCACATGCTGCTTCAAGTCAGGGAGATGAAGCAGAAAGGATATCCCGAGAATGAAATCGCACAGAAAACCGGATTGAATCCGTATTATTTAAAAAAGAAATACATTCCACAAGCAGCGCAGTTTCAGCTTCCCAGGCTTGAGGCGGCGCTAAGAGCGTGCGTGGACGCAGAAGAGCGCGTAAAGACGGGAAAGATGCCCGATACAATGAGCGTTGAGTTGATTATTGTGGGATTAAGCGCTAAATAAAAAGGAGGGTGACAACATGATGCCAAAAGATCCAGCAATGCTTTTAAGCTTCATCAATCTAAAGCTGCGTGACTTTTATCCAAGCCTCGACGCATTTTGCGAGGACACAGACGAGGATAAAAAAGCGATCGAGGAGAAGCTTGCGGAAATAAATTATTATTATAGCAAAGAAAAAAATCAGTTTATATAAAAACGCTATTGTTAAAAACTGCCAATTTGTCTAAAGTGTGTTTTCAATTTTGACAAATTGGCTTTTCCTTTGCATACGCCAAAAAACGGGGGTTGACAAAGAAATCACAAAGTTAGAATCCGTGATTTTGTATAAAAATATAAAAAATATAATGACAACTTGTCCGAAATGCACAATTATTGTGGAAAATTTTAGTTGTTTCCTCCTATTGTCAGATTGACGAATCGCGTGATAAAGTATATTTGTGGAAAGTTGGCGCGGGTATATAAAGAAGTGCCGCAAAAAGAAACCAAAAGGTAGTTTTCAATTAAAAATGGAGGAAAAAAACGTGGAAACAAATTTTAAGAACGGATTCAAGAAGCTTTTAACATTTGCTTTAACAGTATGCATGGTATTTGGTATGGTACTCAATACAGGAGTGTCTACGGTACATGCGGCAGGTTCTACTTCATGGAATTTCAAAAACTCAGGGTTTAAAAGTCTTGGCACAATCTCTTCTAACGTAACAGTCAGCGGACTTGGACTTGTAGCAACCAGTTCAAAGACAATGTCAGTCATCGCAGACAGTCAGACGGTTTCAGGCACATCTTACACACATGCACTTGCACTTGGCGGCAGCGGTTCAAAAAGCTATCGTGCGGTAAAAGTTCCTGTAAGTTCAGAAGCAACAATCAAAGTTATTTTGAGAAGTTCAGGAAGCGCAACAAGAACACTCGTTGTAGCGGATGCAAACGGAAAGCAGCTTGGCACAATGAACGCAGGTGTGGCAGCAGGACAGGGCGTTTATACATATAAAGGTTCGGCAGGTTATATTTATCTTTACTCATCAAACAGCGGCATTAATATCTACAAAATACAGGTTGACGACAGAGGAACATCTTCAGGAAGTACGTCATCAGGAAGTACATCTTCAGGCAGCACATCATCGGGAAGTACATCATCAAGTACAACGACATCAGGAAACACGATTACAGTTAAGAATGGCGGTACGACACTCGAAGCAGCTGTAAAGAGCGCAAAGAGCGGTACAACAATCGTTATCGACGGTACAGTAAAGTCAAACAAGATTGAGCTTCCGGCAGGTGTAAACATTTCCGGCAAGAACAATGCAACAATCGATTTTTCACAGACATCAGGCAGCTCAGGCAGAGGTATCACACTCAAGGGCAACGGAAGTACAATACAGAATATCACAGTAAAGAATGCGGCGGACAACGGTATCTATATCACAGGTTCTAACAATACATTGAAGTATGTTGTATGCTGCTACAATAAGGATGCAGGTTTCCAGGTATCAGATGGTGGTGCAAACAATAAGTTCTATAATTGCAACTCACATCACAATGCGGACGCAGCAGGCGAAAATGCAGACGGATATGCAGTAAAGCTTCATTCAGGTACAGGCAACTACTTTGAGAATTGTATAGCAGAGTACAACAGCGATGACGGATGGGATTGCTACGCGGCACATGGTGCAGTAACACTGATCAACTGCCAGGCAAACTACAACGGATATTGCGACGGTATCTACGGTGACGGAAACGGCTTTAAGATGGGTGGTGTAGACAACAAGACATCCGGTGTGGCAGCACATCTTGATCCTTTAAATCACTACCTTGAAGGATGTAGCGCAAAGGGCAATTACGCAGCAGGATTTGACAGAAACAATCAGAACGGCGTTGTTACAATGAAGAATTGTACAGGCGACTCTAACAAGACATTAAACTTCAACTGGCCTCTTACAGGAAAGCCTTCCGCACTTGGCTATCAGGTTACTTTTGGAAAGGCAAAGATCCAAAGCTGTACTTCAAAGAATGGAAAGAACAATATTAAGGGTGCAGAACTTAGTGGAAACTGTGTTGGTTTCTAAGAAAAATAAAGTATTAAAACGCAGGCTTGAATGGCCTGCGTTTTTCTTATATTAATCAAATAAAAGTTTATCCACGGTCACAAACTCATATCCCTGTTTTTGAAGCTCATCGACGACCATCAGAGCGGCCTCCACGGAGGATTTGTAATAATCATGCATTAAAATAATGTCGTTTTCGCCGACCTTTTTTAGGACGGCTTGCGCAATGCAGGAGGAATTGGATTTGCACCAGTCAAGCGGATCGATCGTCCATAAAATCGGAAACATATTGAGTTCTGTTTCGAGTTTCTTATCCCATGCGCCGTACGGTGGGCGTACATATAATACTTCGTCACCCGTGATTTCCTGTAAAACCTCGTTTGTTTTAACTAACTCCTGCTTGAACTTCTCACGGTTTGATTTTGTGAGTTGTATGTGGGTGTATGTATGATTGCCAATGAGATGTCCTTCATCCTGCATCCGTTTAATAATATCAGGATGCAGCTGAGCATGTTCTCCGGTAACAAAAAAGGTTGCCACCACACCACGGTCCTTCAGCCCGTCCAGTAGCTGTTCTGTGTAAGCAGGGTGGGGACCGTCGTCGAAAGTCAGCGCAACACGCTTGACTTCGGATACATTGAGCGGCTGTGCGATGGTGAGAAGCGCACTATTATAAAATGCAATCTGACGGTTTAACGCAAGCGCTGCAAGGCATAGTGCCAGACCATATAATATTTTCAGGATAAAGTTATAATCTTGTGAGGACAATTTTTTCATAATCATGCCTTGTTTGTAAAACAGTGATTTCTATAACAGTATATGGCATAAGGCATGTCATCATTCCCTTTGGATGTCCGTGTGCATAAAAAAAGCTCCCGCTGTTAAAACGGGAGCTTTCGTTCATTTTACTTATTTAATGAGAATTGTCCGATCAAACCATCCAAAATAGTTGCCTGTGCGGATAATTCCTGGCTGGTTGCGGAAGCCTCCTCGGCAGTCGCTGCATTTGTCTGTACAACTTCGGAAATCTGGTCGATGCCGCTTTCCGCTCTACGCATTGCCTCTGCCTGATCCTCAACCATGGTCTTGAGACTCTTAGAGGAATCTGCAATCTCCTTGATACCTTCCACAACAGACTCAATCGCGTTTGCTGCGTCCTCGGCAGCTCTGTTTCCTTCCGTAACCTCTCGGATAGAGCTTTCGATCAATTCACGGCTGTCTACGGCAGCCTGTGCACTCTGATTTGCCAATACTCTGATCTCATCAGCCACAACGGAGAAACCGCGTCCGGACTCGCCAGCTCTTGCAGCCTCTATTGATGCATTCAGCGACAAGAGATTTGTCTGAGACGCAATGGATTCAATCTCGGAAATAATATCGCCAATCCTTGTAGAAGCTTCACTGATCCGCTTCATTGCCGCGATCATGTTGTTCATTTCGGCGCGGCTGTTATCTGCCTCGTCAGCATACTGCTGTGCCTTTATGTATGATTCGTCTGCGCTCTGCGCGCTTCTTTCCATCGTAGCAGTAATGTCGGAAATGGTAGAATGTAAATCCATAACGGCATTTGTCTGCTCTGTTGCGCCTTCCGCAAGGCTCTGTGACGCATCCGCCAAATCTCCGGAACCGCTGGAAACCTGGTTGGAAACTTCGCTGATCGATAACAGGGTTTCTGTCATCTGTTCTCTTAAGCCACGCATGGAAACATATAATTTATTGAAATCACCGGTATATTTATCGGGGCAGCTCGATGAAACGTTATAATTTCCACTCGCCATCTCTCCCAATACCTGACCGATATCGTGAATGATCATGTTCAATGTATTTGCCATCTCTGTCGCGTCTTCTGTCATAACTTCAATCTCATCATTGGTATCCGCCACAGGGAAAGGCTCGGCAAGTTCTCCTTTTGCAAACGTCATAAGACGTTCGCCAAGCGCTAAGAGAGGAACGGAAATGGATTGCGCCATTGTTTTACCGATTTTGGTTGCCATCATCATCGCTATTACGATCACAACAAGGATTACAATTAAGACAATAAAAGATATAGCTGTCAGTACAGCAGACCGCGTGTCGCCATTCTGGACTTTTCTGTCTAAAAGACTTTCCGTCTTTTCATAAATGCTGGCAAACTTGTACGTCAGCTCATTGATCGCGATCTCCTGTGCCTGTAGGCAACGCGCTCTATCTGTCACGGCGCCTATTTCAATGACTTCATCAGCTTGTGCCCAAAAATCCGGCAGTTCGGCTTTGATCTGATTATATATCTCCTTGGATTCTTTTGAGATAACGGTCTCTTCCACTTTGGCAAAAGATTCTTCAAATAATGCTTTATTTTCCTCATACTTTGCCACTGCATTGTTAATCGCGGTCTCATCATCAAATCCGATGGCTGCCCTAAGTGATGATCTGGCTTCAGCAAATTGATACAATGCCGTTCCGATATCTCCCTGTGCAAAACCGTAGTTTACCAGTGCAGAAGAGTACGCCTGTGATACGATAATCATGATAATCGCTGCCGCTACTGCTACGACTCCCAAAATTCCCGCTACTTTAATAAAGGATTTAGTTAGTTTTTTTTCGATACTATCCCGTTCATTCATTGTGAATAGTCTCCTTTCTGTTATTCAAACAATACATTATCTGATGCCGCTCCCCCTCCCTCGATGAAACACTGGCATTTTTTCACTGGGATATGACATCTTCTCTCATTATAATCGCTTTTTTTTTAATATGCAAGTATTTCCTAAAATAAAACAAGGTAGAAAGCATTTATTTTTGTGAATTTAATAATCGGGCAATTTATTATGAGAAACTGCTTGATAAATTGTGCAGACAATACTATAATTTAT
>JAIEDW010000426.1:0-4795 GCA_029067805.1 Lachnospiraceae bacterium | reverse complement strand
GGAGGAAACGATCGGATGCTCGAAAAAAATGTGGATTTACAAGGAAAGACGATATTGGTGACAGGGGCAGTAGGATTTATCGGCGCTAATCTTTCCCTTGCGCTTTTAAAGGCAGTCGAAAATATAAAAATAATCGGCATCGACAATATGAACGACTATTATGACGTGTCGCTAAAGGAGTTTCGCTTAGGGCAGATCAGGGAGCTGGAACAGTCCGTTTCGGGCAGTTTTGTCTTTATAAAAGGAAACATTGCAGATCGGGCGTGTATCGAAGAAACGTTTCGGGCTTATCAGCCGAATGTGGTAGTCAACCTTGCGGCACAGGCAGGTGTGCGCTACAGCATTGAAAATCCCGACGCTTATGTGGAGGCAAATCTCATTGGATTTTACAATGTTTTGGAGGCATGCCGCCATAGTTACGACAACGGTATGACAGGCGTGGAGCATCTGGTGTATGCAAGTTCGTCTTCAGTATACGGAAGTAACAAAAAAATTCCGTACTCCACGGAGGACAAAGTTGACAATCCGGTATCGTTATACGCGGCGACGAAAAAGTCAAACGAGCTGTTGGCACATGCTTACACGAAACTTTACGGAATTCCGTCTACGGGACTTCGCTTTTTTACGGTATACGGTCCGGCGGGAAGACCGGATATGGCGTATTTTGGCTTTACGAATAAGCTTGTTAAAAATGAAACAATCAAGATTTTTAATTATGGCAACTGCAAGCGGGATTTCACCTACATTGATGATATCGTGACAGGCGTGCAGGCGGTTATGCAGTGTGCGCCGCTGCCCAATGAGGACGGTGTCCGGTATAAGGTCTATAATATCGGAAACAATCAGCCTGAAAATCTTTTGGATTTTGTTGAGATTTTGCAGGAGGAGTTAAAAGCGGCTGAAATTCTTCCAGATGACTACGATTTTGAGGCGCATAAAGAGCTTGTCGGAATGCAGCCGGGCGATGTGGAGATTACCTATGCGGACACAAGTGAACTGGAACGGGATTTTGGTTTTAAACCGAATACGAGTTTGAGAGACGGATTAAGAAATTTTGCACAGTGGTACAAAAAATTTTATAAATAAATTAAATAAGGAGCGAAGGTTAAATGGATTTTAAAAGAAAGAAAATTCGACTTGGTGACTTGCTCGTGGAGGCCGGTTCCATTACACAGGATCAGCTCATGAGCGCACTGGAAAAGCAGAAGAAAACAGGCATGAAGCTTGGTATGACACTTGTCGATGAAGGTATCATCAGTGAGGATGATATTGCGTTGGCAATAAGCCAGCAGCTTGGCATTGAGATTGTGGATCTGCAGAATATCAATATTGACACAGCAGTTACGCAGCTTGTTCCGGTCAATATTCTGAAAAAGTACACCATGATACCGTTTGCATTCAATGAGAACAATAAAAACGTGCTCCGCGTGGCGATGGAAAATCCGCTGGATACATACGCGCAGGAGGATATCTCGATCATCACAAACTATCAGGTAGAGCCTGTGATCGCGACGACGAGAAGTATCATGCTTGCGATTGACAAGTATCACGGACAAAACGAGATGAAGAGCGCCTTAAGCCAGTACGCGAAAGAGAAAAGGCTTGAGGTAGAGGTCGATGAACAGGAGCAGGCGGATATCAACAGCTCTCCGATTGTAAAACTGGTAAAGGAAATGATTGACCTTGCAGTGCGTCAGCGCGCGTCGGATATACATATCGAACCGATGGAGGAATATATTCGTGTTCGATACCGTATTGACGGTGTCATGCAGAAGAAAGCGACTTACAATGTGTCGGTACTTTCCGCGATCATCGCGCGTATCAAGATTATCGGCGGAATGGATATTTCCGAGAAGAGAAAGCCGCAGGACGGCCGTATCACACAGATCGTAGACCATGTGGAGTATGATATCCGTGTTTCCATTCTTCCGACGGTGTTCGGTGAGAAGGTCGTTATGCGACTTACCGCGAAAATGGCGCTCACGAGGGAGAAGAGCCAGCTTGGTTTAAAACCTTACGAATTGGAGCAGTTTGATTATATTATCAGTAATCCGCACGGAATCTTGCTCGTTACGGGACCGACCGGTAGCGGTAAATCGACAACGCTTTATACGGCGCTGAGTGAGTTGAATACAGATGGAGTAAATATTATCACGGTTGAGGATCCTGTTGAGGCAAATATTGACGGTATCAATCAGGTACAGGTGAATCCAAAAGCGGAACTTACGTTCGCGAGCGCGCTTCGTTCAATCTTGCGACAGGACCCCGATATCATCATGATCGGTGAGATTCGAGATGGTGAAACGGCATCAATCGCGGTTCAGGCTTCTATCACGGGCCACTTGGTTGTTAGTACACTTCATACCAACTCGGCGGCAAGTACGATTACGCGATTGGAGGATATGGGCGTGGAATCTTATCTGATTGCCGACTCCGTAATCGGTGTTATCGCGCAGCGACTTGTAAGACGTCTTTGCCCTGTATGCAAAAAGCCCAGACCGGCAACCGAGGACGAAAAGAAATTTATGGGTGTGGATGAGAATAAAGACGTTACGATTTATGAACCTTGCGGCTGTTCAAAATGCGATAATGTGGGCTATAAGGGACGTATCGGTGTGTATGAGATCATGAAGATGACGCCCTCGCTCAAAAAGATTATCAGTTCAAGACAAGGTGCGGATATCTTGAAGGAAAAGGCGATTGAAGAAGGTATGAGAACGCTTCGAATGAGCGGTTCGGAGTATGTTTTGGAAGGCATTACCTCGTATGCGGAGGCAGTGAGAATTTCATTTGACTCGTAAAGAGAGAGGGGCTGGCGAAGCCCCTTTTCGCGTGTTCATTTGGGGGAGAGAATAATTATGGTGAAAAAGAAACTTGTGGCAGCGTGTCTGTTGGCTTTTGCTTGCAGTATGGCAGGGTGTGAAAAAACAGAAGAAAATGCGACGGACAGTACGTTGGATTTTACGCAGAATTTATTGTCAGAGGGAGAAAGTACAGAAGCAACAGAAGGGGATACGCAGGAAGCGGACGTGCGAACTTTAGCTCCATCGAAAGAGCAGGTAATCAATATGCGGGAAGTCTGCCTTGCAGGTATGACGGACGAGGAAGTTGACAGATTGTGCGAAAATATAAAAGTAGCAAATCAAACATTGGAAAATGCTTATTTTTATGACAACCTGTTTGAACGTCTTTCGGATTCTGATAATCTCTATTGGAATTATATAGATGAAAAAGGGGATATTATAATCGGGTATGTATTGGAGGAAGGACTGCAGTACGATGCTGATTCCGGATTGACTTATCAGGAGTACGCAAAAGAGCATGGACAGCCTATTACAGAGTATAATCGGTTTGACGCACAGAATTTTATGGATTTGATGACAGAAATGCGGGATTCTCTGAATGCGGATATGCTTAAGCCGGATTTTGATGCCTTAATTTCCAATATGGAAATGGCAGGCACGACACATGATGTGAAATATATAGAAGAAATTTTTTATATTCTTCACGATATGGATTATTATCTTTTGCGGTATGCGCCTGAAGACCTTGGCGCATATGTGACTGATCGGGGAATGATTTCAAAATATTATGGTGCACTGCAGGTATATGAAAAAGAAATGGATAATGGCAGTTCGAGATGAACTGCCATTTGATATTTTATAATACCGTATATCCTTTCTGCATCAAGACGTTTTCCACTTCTTTCGGCTCTTCCGTGTGGAATACCATGATTGGTTTGCCGGACTGACGATTGAAGGACAAGTACAGGTAATCGACGTTGATGTTTCCTTCGTTGATGGAACCTAAAAGTTTGTTGAGGTTTCCGACTTCGTCCGTGATTTCTACGCCAATGACGTTTACAGTCCGGCACAGATAGCCGTTTTCGTTTAATGCGTTACATGCTGTTTCCGGTTCCGATACCACCATGCGCACAATTCCATACTCGGCGCTGTCGTTTGTGACGGAACCGAGGATATTGATCTTGTTGTCGAGCAGTATCTTTGTGATATTCTGCATCGCGCCTTTTTTATTTTCCGCGAAAATTGAAATTTGTTTTAACATTTTTAATCCTCCATTCTTGCCAAAGTCTGCGAATTTGGGCGTAAGCACAAATTTGCTGTGTGAAAAATTTATTTTTCACACTACCTACTCTGTAATGTTTCTATAGTTGTCCTTATGATAAGACAGAAAACAAAATCTGTCTTGTAAAATAGCTTCATGATTATTAGATTGCATATCCCGCCTCAAATGCGGCTTTGTTGATATCAACTGTCTTTGGCGGAACAGTCTGTTCAATCACTTCAATCCACTTTTCTTTATCAAAGTCCATGCGCTTTGCGGCAACACCGATAATAATGGTGTTGAAAACTTTCGGATTTCCTATTTTTTTCGCTTCGGCCATCGCGTCTATGGCGATTACGTTATGATTTTTTTGCAGTTCCTCGATTATATTCTCCGGATATTGCGCGGCGCCCGTTACAACCGTAATCGGGTCAATGCGCTGGTCGTTTACGATGATAACGCCGTCTTTTTTGAGAAAATGCGCGTATCGTAATGCCTCAAGACGTTCAAACGCGATCAGTACATCTGCCTGTCCTTCCTCAACAATTGGCTCCGATACCAAGTCACCGTAGCGCACAAAGGTCACAACACTTCCGCCACGCTGCGCCATTCCGTGTACTTCGGAAAGTTTTACATCATAGCCTGCCTTAGTAGTGATGCCGCCAAGGATACGGCTTGTAAGCAGTGTACCCTGACCGCCTACACCGACGATCATTATATTTTTTGTAGT
>JAIEDW010000425.1 GCA_029067805.1 Lachnospiraceae bacterium | reverse complement strand
TCCTCAGTTTCTGTTTCGCTTTCCTCTTCTGAACCTGAAGCAGACTGGGACTCTTCTTCCAATACTTCCTCATAAACAGGATCCAAAAGCGTTTCACTCGGTTTTGTATCTTCCTTCGCTTCTGTCTTTTCTTCCGTATTCTCCTCTACCTTTCCGGTATCAGTATCTTTCCCGTCATCCGAAGCATCATCCTTCGAATTATCATCGGAAACATCATCTTTCGCATCATCGCCAGCATCAGCCGGATTCTGCTCCTCACCTGCTGCCTCCTCTGCATCTCCATCATCAGAAACAGTATCGTCCAGCTCGTCTGCCTCCGGCATCGTGCCGAGATTTTCTGTCTCATCTTGCGTTTCCACTTCTGTTGCATACACAGGCATGCTCTGCACCATCGGTGTAAACGTCATAGCGGCACTTAAAAGTATCGCTATCAACTTTTTACTCATACTACTTGCTTTTTTCATTTAAAGATCATATTCCTTTCTTATTCAATGTTGTAGACTCCTCAGATTCCATGATATTGTCTACCTGCGGCAATATCTGCCTGCATCTGTGCCTTAAGATTGTCTACTCCCTCAAAGCGCATCTCAGGTCTTTTGTATGCGAGCAAATATACATCCATGTATTCGCCGTATACATCCGCGTTAAAATCGTATATATACGTTTCCACCCCCATTCGTTCTTGATCATTTACCGTAGGTTTTGTCCCGATATTTGTAATAGACGGAAGTTGTATGCCATGATATGACCGACTGTCTTTTTCACTGTGCAGATACACATACGAATAATATACCCCCTTTGGCGGCAAAAGTTTTTCTTCTGGCGGCAAAAGGTTTACCGTCGGCATTCCAAGTGTCCTTCCGAGTTTTTTTCCGTGTATGATTTCTCCTCCTACATGGTACGGTACGCCAAGCAGTACAGATACAAGTTCCATATCCCCCTCTTTTACTGCTTTTCGCACAAATGTCGAACTTACCTCATTTTGATTATACAGCACTTTGTCTATAATCACAACATCATATTCGTTTTTTTTCGCCATTTTCTCCAAAAGTGCACGATTGCCTGCCCCAAGCCTTCCGAAAGATACGTCATCACCCGCCACCACACATCTGGCATGAAGCATTCCGACCAGCACCTCTTCTATAAACACCTCCGGCTCCATGTCCGCAACTTCCTGCACAAAAGGAAACTCCACAAGATAATCAACGCCCGCCTGCGAAAAAATCCTACGTTTTTCCGCCACGGTTGACAGCTCCTGTATTGGCTCACCACTAAAAAATGCCGCGGGCGAAGGCACAAAAGTAAAGACCACCGATTTCAGCCCTCTGCTTTTTTGTGTTTCAAGCTGTCGCAAGAGCTTTTGGTGGCCCAGGTGGAATCCGTCAAATTTACCGATAGCAACGGCAGTCGGTTCCTCTATCTGAAATTTTGTCGTGTTTTCTATTATCTTCATATCAAAAACCGATTCCTTTTATTCTATAAAAACATTTTGTAGGGCTTAAAACCGCCCTCCTTTTTGACAAATGTATATATCGCTTTAAATTCCCGCCTTTCATCATAGACGCGGAGCATGTCCCCGTCGTGAAAAAAGGTCTTATTATCAAAATCAAGCTGCCGCAAAGACAGCTTATTTCCATTTAACAACGCATTCTGTGCCTCGGGTTTTACCACAGCACCCTCATAGTCCATAAAAATACTGTCGGATGCCATGACAATTTTTTCACAATCCCCCCGCTTCACAATCTCCTCAATTTCCGAGAGTGTAAGCGCGTCCTCGATTCTAAAATTTCCTACCCTTGTGCGCTTTAACGACTCCATTGCCGCGCCGCACCCAAGCCGATCGCCGATATCAGCACACAAAGCGCGGATATATGTCCCCTTTGAACATTCCACCACAAACCGCGCATAAGGACACGCGATCTCGATGATACGGATATTTGGAATATCCACATGACGAGGCTTTCTTTCAACTTCTTTTCCCTGCCTTGCAAGCTCATAAAGCCTTTTACCGTTTACTTTAAGAGCCGAGTACATCGGGGGAATCTGCTCATACCCCCCAACAAATCCCATGATTGCTGCTTCGATTGCCGCCGCGTCAGCCGTCACCTCATTTTCACTGAGTATCGCACCGCTCATGTCCTGTGTATCCGTCGTAACGCCAAGACGCATACACACTTCATATTCTTTGCTCTTATCCGTCATCAGGTCACATAGTTTCGTCGCATTTCCAAAACAGACAGGAAGCACGCCCACCGCATCGGGGTCAAGCGTTCCTGTATGCCCAATCTTTCTCTGTCCGACAATCCCCCGCAGTTTCGCCACCACATCATGCGAGGTAAATCCGGCTTCCTTGTAGATGTTGATTATACCGTTTATCATAACGCTCCTATCCTAACTGATCTACAGCCTTGAAAAATCTATTTTTCAAGGCTTTTCATCTGACGCTCTATCTGTTTTGAAATATTGTTGACAACATCATGAAAAGTTCCGCTCATATTGCAGCCTGCCGCCCTGACATGACCGCCGCCGCCAAAATACGAAGCAACCTTGCTGACATCAATATAGTTGCAGGAACGCAGGCTGACCTTATATTCCTGATTTCCCGTTTCATACATAAAGATTGCACATTCCACACCCTTGATAATGCGCAGTTGATTGATAATACCATCCAAATCCTCCGGCTTCGCATTATAAAACGAGAGAATCTTCTGATTGATTGCGCTCACGATACACTTTCCGTCCATAAACATAATGCTCTCCAAAAGCGCTCTTCCCAAAAGCTGGTTCTGCACATATGTCTTTTCATAAAACGTTTCATCAATGATTGCAGGAAAATCAAACTCATATTCCAGCAAATCCGCCGCAATCCGCATCGTTTTCGGCGAGGTATTTGAATATTTGAAAATTCCCGTATCATGAATAATCCCTATGTAAATTGCTTTTGCAAGCTCCTCATCCATATAGCTTTTGTCAATCAGTTCATAGACGAGCTCTGCTGTGGAGCTAAGACCGGGCACCACATAATTTATTTCACCACAGCCAAGTTTATTGCTCACATGATGGTCTATGTTGATGCGCCTTTTTGCATTTTCAAAAAGTGCTTCCGCCTCTCCAAGCCTCGATTTTTCACAGTCAAGCGCGATAAATACATCCGGCGCTTTGGCTGAAAAACTACTGTCTATCTTCTCAATATCCTTTATGCAGTTAAAAATATCGGCAGGTTTTTCAAGACAGACCGTAATCTCTGCATTGGCGAGCGCCTTTTTCAAATAAAGATACATCGCCATACAAGACCCGATACAGTCGCCGTCCGGTCTGACATGCCCCGAAATCACAATACTCTTAGCGCCCCTGCATTCTTCTAACAAATTTAATTTTTTCATATAGTCCCCACCCTTATAATGTATAACCTATTCAACGTGCCTTGCGTCGTCCTCTCTGTTTATATCGTCAATCTTCTTTGTCATCGACACGCCGTATGCAATCGACTGATCCAGAATAAACTTGATTTCCGGCGTGTTGCGCAAATTAATTTTCTTTGCGAGAAGATTTCGGATATAGCCCTCCGCGCTTTTTAATCCCGCAATCGTACTCTGCTGCGACTCCTCGTTGCCAAGCACACTGATCCACGCCTTACAGGTCTTTAAATCCGGCGCCACTTCCACTGTGACAACCGAAGTCATTGGATTGATCCTTGGGTCTTTTATCTCACTTCTGATAATCTCCGCAAGAGCACGATGCACTTCACCGTTCACACGTGTATTTTTAACGCTGTTTTTTCTCATTTTTGCCCCCTTAGCGCGGTACCTCTACCATAATATATGCCTCTACAATATCAAGCTCCTGCATACTGTCAAAGCCTTCAAACACAAGACCACACTCAAAGCCTGCCTTCACTTCCTTGACATCGTCTTTAAAGCGCTTCAGTGATGCAAGTTCTCCTTCGTAAATCTGCTCACCCTCACGCGTAATGCGAATCTTGCAGTTTCTCTGGAACATACCGTCAAGCACATACGAACCCGCAATATTGCCGACCGCAGATGCCTTGAAAATCTGCCGTACCTCGGCATGACCGATAACCTTCTCCTCAAAGATCGGATCGAGCATACCTTTCATCGCTGCCTCAATATCTTCAATCGCCTGATAAATAACCTTATAAAGTCTTACATCGACGCCTTCTCGCTCTGATGTTGCTTTTGCCTGTGCGTCGGGACGCACGTTAAATCCGATAATAATCGCATTGGAAGCCGATGCAAGAATAACGTCTGATTCGTTGATCGCGCCGACACCGCCATGAATGCACTTGACAACAACTTCCTCGTTGGAAAGTTTCACAAGACTCTGCTTCACTGCCTCCACACTTCCCTGAACGTCAGCCTTGATGATCAGGTTCAGCTCTTTTAAGTTGCCCGCCTGAATCTGTGAGAACAGATCGTCAAGCGACATCTTAGCCTTAGTATCCTCCAAAAGCTTTTCTTTATTCTGTGCGACAAAGGTTTCAGCATAATATTTTGCCTCTTTGTCGTTTTCATGCGCAATAAAGATTTCACCCGCGTTCGGCACATCGCCAAGTCCCAAAATTTCAACAGGAGTAGACGGTCCCGCCTCCTTGACACGTCTGCCTTTGTCATCGACCATCGCACGCACCTTACCGCTTGCCGCGCCCGCTGACACGAAATCGCCGACCTTTAATGTACCTTTCTGTACAAGGATTGTCGCAACAGGTCCGCGTCCTTTATCAAGTTCTGCCTCGATAACAAGTCCTCTCGCACGTCTGTTCGGATTTGCTTTGAGTTCCAGCACCTCCGCCGTCAGAAGAATCATCTCAAGGAGCTGCTCAATACCTTCTCCGCTCTTTGCTGAAACGGGCACAAAAATCGTACTTCCGCCCCAGTCCTCGGAAATCAGCTCATATTCCGTAAGTTCCTGTTTCACACGCTCAATGTTTGCGCCAGGCTTATCAATCTTGTTGACCGCAACAATAATCTCAATCCCCGCCGCTTTCGCATGATTGATTGCCTCAACCGTCTGCGGCATTACGCCGTCATCCGCTGCTACCACAAGAATTGCAATATCAGTAGAATTTGCGCCGCGCATACGCATCGCAGTAAACGCCTCATGTCCCGGCGTATCCAAAAACGTAATCTTCTGGTCGTTGATATTAACCGTATAAGCGCCGATATGCTGTGTGATACCGCCTGCTTCTTTGTCCGTTACGTTTGTCTTTCTGATTGCGTCAAGAAGTGATGTCTTACCGTGATCGACATGACCCATAACGCAGATAACGGGCGGTCTTGCCACCATCGCGTTCGGATCCTCCTCGCTCTCCTTCAAAAGCTCCTCAATAACGTCAACCTTGACCTCCTGTTCGCAGATGATATCATACTCAATCGCGATATTCTCTGCCGTTTCATAAGTCACTTCCTGATTGACCGTCACAATCTGTCCCTGTAAGAATAATTTTTTCACGATCGCCGACGGCTGGATCTTCATCTTTTCCGCAAGTTCTTTGATGGTGATAGTTTCGGGAAGGGTAATCACCTTAATCTTCTCCTCAACCGTTTCCACAGGCTTTTTCTCCGGTTTGATAAACTTTCCGGGCTTGTTTTTGCCCTTGATATTCTTGATATTGTCGCCGTCGTCCTCATACATGAAGTCTTTGCGGTTACGCTTATCCTTCTCCTGACTGATACGGCGTTTTTCCTCATCTCTATGCTTTTCGGGTTCCTTAACCGGGCTGTCAGGCACAAATCCGCCGCTCTTACCGGAGCCTTTTGCGCCAAAACCACCGCGGTTGTTATCACGACCACCGCCAAAGTTCTGTCCGTCACGTCTTCCGCCGCCAAAGCTCTGTCCATCACGACGCTGCCCGTCACGGCGCCCGCCATTGTTATCCCGCTGTCCGTCACGGCGCCCACCATCACGTCTTGGACCATTATTGTCCCTGTTATTCTCCCGTTGTCCGTCACGACGCTGTCCATCGCGTCTAACGCCATTATTATCCGTCCTGTTTTCGCCTCTTTGCTCCGTTCTCTGCATAGCAGGTCTTTCCACCTTGGGCTGTTCTGCAGCGACAGCCTTTGGCGTCTCTGATACCGATGCTGATTTTACCGTATCTGCAGATTCTACTGCCGCCCCGGGCTGCGTTTTCAGCTCAGATGCATGCTTTGACGCTTCCGCTGCGGGTGCTGGTTTTACCGTTTTTGCCGGATCAACCTTCTTTTCTGCAGGACGCACGGGATTTTTCGGCACCTGTGACCCCTTCATTCTCGAATTATCGGGATTGCTGACAAATATTATGCTTTTCTTCTTTTTAACAGGTGCAGGTTTTGGTGCTTCTGCTGCCTTTGGCTTTTCCTCCGCCTTTGGCACCTCTGCCGTTTTGGGCTTTTCCTCTGCCTTTGGCGTCTCTGCCGTTTTGGGCTTTTCTTCTGCCTTTGGTGCCTTATCGGACTTCGCAGCCCCTTTGACTGCCTTTCTTACTTCCTCAATCTGGTCGTCCTCCAACGCACTCATGTGCTTTTTCCCTTCAATTCCTTTACTTTCCAATATTGCCAGGATTTCAGCATTCTCCACACCGATTTCCTTCGCAAGCTCATACACTTTCATTTTCGCCATATTCTATCATACCCTTTCCAAATGCGATTCTAATCGCAGCTCTCCAACTGTTCCAAGCTTTTTTCTATCGATCTGGCAAAATTTTCATCCGTAATTGCAAGAGAAGAGCGCATCTCCTTTCCAATTGCATACCCAAGTTCCTCCTTGGTACCAAATAAATACCTTGGTACCTCGTAAAACTTACACATATTGGTAAACATCTTCTTTGTATTGTTCGATGCGTCCTCAGACACGATAACCAAATACGCATGACCGCTCTTTACGCTCTTTTCCGTCGAAAATTCTCCGCTTGCCACTTTACCCGCTTTCATCGCCATTCCCAGCATTGAGTATATTTTTTTCAAATACTTCTATCTCCTTTGTCAGACTGTCGTAGATTTCTTCAGGCACCTGGATTTTGAATGACCGCTCAAGTCCCTTTGTTTTCTTCGCTCTTTTCAGGCACTCTGCACTCGGACATATGTAAGCGCCCCTGCCGTTTTTTCGCCCCGTTGTATCAAGAAGGATCCCATCTTGTTCGGTGCGCAGAATTCTCAGCAGTTCCTTTTTACTCTTCAACTCACCACAACCAATGCATTGCCTTACCGGAATTTTTTTTGCCATTTATTCTGCAGTCTCCTCCGCTTCGTTTTCTACTTCCTCAGCTTCATATTCACCCTCGTAGTCTTCCTCCTCGTAGTCCTCCTCATAGTAGACATCGCCATCCTCGTCATACATATAGTCCTCATAGCGGAAGCCCTCTGCATCTTTTGCCTGCGTTTCCGACTTGATATCAATCTTGTAGCCTGTCAGTCTTGCCGCAAGTCTTGCATTCTGTCCTTCCTTGCCGATCGCAAGGGAAAGCTGATAATCCGGAACAACGACCTTGGCTGTCTTTTCATCCGGATCAGCAAATACAGCAACAATCTTTGCGGGAGAAAGAGCATTCTGAATAAAATTTCCAGGGTTTTCGTCCCAATTAACAATATCAATCTTCTCACCGCGCAATTCGTCTACAATTGCATTAACTCTTGCTCCGTTCATACCGACACATGCTCCTACCGCATCAACATTTGGATTATTGGTTCTCACAGCAAGCTTGGTACGGCTGCCCGCCTCGCGCGCAATACTCATAATTTCAACCGTTCCGTCCTTGATTTCCGTAACTTCCGCCTCAAAAAGCCTTTTTACAAGTTCAGGGTGGGTACGGCTCACCATAATTCTGGGTCCTTTCGGAGTATTCTTTACTTCAAGGATATACACTTTGATACGCTCCGTCGGCTTAAATTCCTCACCTTTTACCTGCTCGGTTTCATTTAAAATCGCATCTGCCTTTCCTAAATTGATGCTGATGTTTCTGCCTGTGTAGCGCTGTACGATACCTGTCATCACATCCTTTTCCTTCTCAAAGAACTGATTGTAAACAACGCTTCTCTCCTCCTCGCGGATTTTCTGTAAGATTACGTTCTTTGCGTTCTGTGTGGCGATTCGACCGAATTCCTTCGACTTAATCTCCACATTGATTGTTTCTCCGATTACTGCGCTCTTGGAAATCTTCACCGCGTCGTCAATACAGATCTGTGTGACGTCGTCCTCCACCTCGTCGGGCGTTGCCACGATATCCTTTGTGGCATACACAAGAAAATCGCAAGTTTCTCTGTCAATCTGCACGCTGACGTTATCCGCCTTGCCGAAATGGTTTTTGCACGCCGTCAGAAGCGAATTCTCAATCGCCTCAAAAAGCGTTTCCTTGCTGATTTCCTTCTCCTTTTCGAGAATGTTCAGTGCTTCCATTAATTCCTTGTTCATTTTTTAACAATGCTCCTTTCTTAACCTCTCTGCTCTTCTATGATTAAAAGCAATGCATATGTTTTTCCCTTGGTCTAAAAGTCAAAAGTAAGTCTTATAATTGCAATATCAGACTTTTCAAACATCATATCCTTTGTTCCTTGCGAATCCTGCATTTCGATTGTGACCGTGTCCTTGTCATACGCCTTGAGAATGCCGATAAACTCCTTTTGTCTGTCAATCGGCTTATAAGTTTTTACCTCCACCTCGTCCCCGAGGCTCCTCTCAAGATGTCTGTCTTTTTTTAACGCTCTCCCAAGTCCCGGACTCGATACCTCAAGAATGTATGCGTCTGGGATAAAATCTTCCTCGTCAAGCTTTTCCGAGAGTGCACGGCTTACATTCTCACAGTCAACGATATTCACACCGTCAGGCTTATCAAGATATGCCCTCAGATACCATTCGCTGCCCTCCTTGACATACTCCACGTCATAAATCTCACAGCCGTTTGCCGCGGCAATCGGTTCCAAAAGCGCTTCCGTGCGCTCCTCGTAAACATCTTTTTTTGCCATTCTTCTACCTCTAACGTTCTTATACAGTAACAAAAGAGTGAACTCGCAAGCTCACTCTCTATCATCTAACCTTATTTAACCTTAATCATTCTAGCACTTTACCTTATAAAATGCAATAGTTTTTTCAAAAAAGTTCCAAAAACAGTTCCAAATTTTCTAATTCATCGGCAGTTTGTAAATCGTTTCGTCACGTCCGTTCAGCTTGGGTGTAGAACGCTGCTGCAAGGTTTCATACGGCTTTAATGACACAATGCTCTTATATGCCGGTCTGATGATCTTATCAACATTGATCAACTCTTCCATTCTGTGCGCACTCCAGCCGACAATTCTTGCGATCGCAAAAATCGGTGTGTACAACTCCAGCGGAATATCAAGCATGCTGTATACAAAGCCGCTGTAAAAGTCCACATTTGCGCTGACACCCTTGTAAATTCTGCACTTTTCGGCAATTACTTCCGGTGCAAGTCGCTCAATCATCGAATACAATTCGAAATCTTTATGACGGTTCTTTTCCGTGGCAAGATTTTCCACATACGTTTTAAACACCTTCGCACGCGGATCGGAAATCGAGTAAACGGCATGACCCATTCCGTAGATTAATCCACTTCGATCAAACGCCTCTTTGTTGAGAAGCTTGTACAAATACGCCCTTACCTGATCTTCGCTTGTAACATCATCAACGTTGCGCTTTAAATCCTCCATCATCTGTACAACCTTGATGTTTGCGCCGCCGTGTTTGGGACCTTTCAGCGAAGAAAGAGCCGCCGCGATAACGGAATATGTATCCGAACCCGCACTCGTTACCACTCTTGTCGTAAAAGTCGAGTTGTTTCCGCCGCCATGCTCCATATGGAGAACCAAAGCCGCATCAAGCACCTTCGCCTCTATCGCCGTATAAGACATATCGGGCCTTAACATACGCAGCAGATTTTCCGCCGTTGACAGCTTCGGATCGGGTCTGTGAATATACAGGCTTTCGTCGCATTCGTAGTGATTGTACGCATGATATCCGTATACGGAAAGCATCGGGAAAACGCTGATCAGCATAAGGCTCTGCCGCAGCACATTGTCAAGCGACATGTCCATAACCGTATCATCATACGAAGCAAGCGTCAATACGCTCTTTGTCAGCGAATTCATAATATCATGACTTGGCGCTTTCATAATAACGTCCCGCACAAAGTTTGTCGGAAGCGTCATGCTGTATCCCAACATCGTTTTAAAGTTGATAAGCTCTTCCTTGTTCGGAAGATCCCCAAAAAGGAGCAGATAAGCACACTCCTCAAAGCCCAGACGGCCATCTGCCCGAAAGCCTCGCACCAAATCATAAATGTTATATCCTCTGTAATATAACTGTCCTTCACAAGGCACAGTCTTTCCGTCGATTTCCTCCGAAGATTTGATCAGTGAAATATTAGTCAGTCCCGACAAAACACCCTTGCCGTTTTTATCGCGAAGTCCTCTTTTTACCCCGTATTCTTCAAACAATCCGGCATCGATTGCGTTATTATCGACACATACCTTTGAATATTTATTCGTAAACGCTTTAATTGAATCTTCTACCTTTGTTCCCATTCACACACCCTAAATAATAATTCCCTTTCCTTATTTTATAAATTTTTATATTCGTATCTTCTGTATTCTACATTAATTATATCTGATAATGGGTTGCATAACAAGTTAATTAAGTATTAACTTTTTTAAAACTTTATGAATTTCCGAAAAAAATTTGTGATAAACAAGAATTTCAGAATAATTGTGATAATATTCAGATTTAATAGCAGTTTCTTTTGAAAAGCGCCTGAAGATTCTCCAAGCGCCTTATTTGGGTTGGGCTGTTTTAAACAGTCAACAGCTCGTAGGGGAATCGAACCCCTGTTTTCGCCGTGAGAGGGCGACGTCTTAACCGCTTGACC
>JAIEDW010000424.1 GCA_029067805.1 Lachnospiraceae bacterium | reverse complement strand
ATGCGGATTCATCAACAATCCCAAGATCTGTCTCTTCGTTATCTGAAATATCGGAAGCAGGATTTTCTGTTTCTGTCTGTTCTTCTGATATCCGGTTTTCCTGCGCCGACTCAGAAACATCCTCCGACGGTTTTGTTTGTTCTCCAGTATCCTCCTTTACATTTTCCTCTGGAAATTCTGCCTGCTCTTGGGCATCCTCCTTTACATTTTCCTCTGAAGGTTCCGGCTGCTCTTCTGCATCCTCTGCCTCACGCATCTCCACTGTATCAGATTCCAGCTGCATTACTTCCGTGTTTTCTGATTCCTCATCAATCTGAGCCGCCACTGCTGTCAGTGTATCCTGCGGAAGTGAGATTATGATAAGCGCTGCTGCCATCAGCAATGCAATCAATCTCTTTGTTTCTCTTTTTAAATCTTTCATATATGATTCTCCTGTTCTTAACTAAAGCATACTATTATTTTCCTCATTTTATCATGATAACTCCTTTTTGTATAGCAAACAAAAAACGAAACCCCAACAGAAGTCTCGTTTCGTTCATTAAATATATTGCCAATCACATCAATATTTTTCTGACATTTTCCGGCGTATTTTTAAACAGAGAAGAATATGCCCTATTTTAACGTCTTTGTAATCCAAAAATACACAGACACACCCCATGTGTCATCTAAATTAGACGTATAGGCTTCCTGTACGGCATCTGCCAGGCCTTCCGTATCCGTATAATAACCGATCGGTGTCGCAGTGATATTTGCTCCTTCTATATCTTTGAAATAAAACCGAAGCTGTCCGCCACTAAATAAATACAGTTCGCCGCACTTTACATCAGCAATAGTCTGCTGATCATCATCCGTATAATTTCCCCTGACACCTTGGGCGACAAATCCCCCGTCCCCATCATAGGTATAAGTAGGAAACAACAACGCGGAACCCGAAAGATAATCCAGCATCGTCAAAGCCGCATCATTGTTATACAAATCGATATTCCATTCTGTCCTGCTTTCCCTTCCAATACGGACAGAAATAGCATCCGAAAGAATTTCACCCTCATACACATTCCCGTTATCCAATTCCACTATGTCAACGCCATTCCCTGCCTGTACAGAATCCGTTCCCAAGTCCGTACTTTCTCCGCGTATCACTTCCGCAGGCGGTTCTCCCGGATTCTCCGTTTTGGAACCACAGCCGGTCAGCGCCGATATTCCAAAGGTAACTATAACAGCCAATGTTATCATTTTGTTTTGTTTCATGTCTTTCTCTCCTTTTAATCATTATTTTCAGTTATCAAAGTTACAATGCTCACCTGCTTTAATCTTGCAGAAAAAGTCCATGCAAAAAGAAAAAATAAAAGTGGTATTGCTGCCAGCGGCAAAAGTGTTCCCAACATACTAAAACCAGAATGAAAATCGCCAATCCCAAGTAATCGGAACATTCTTCTAATCAGTCCATCCGCAAAGACAGCAGAGAGCAAAAGTCCTACAACGCTGCCTGCCGTAACTGCAATCAGAAAACGAAGTGCAAATGATAGACGCAGTCTCCCTGTAGACAAACCCATACTTTTGTATATCGCCATATTTCCTGTTTCCGCCTGCAGTAATTTCCCTGATATCAGCGCCACACAAACCAGAATAAATACTGTTGCAATCAGATAAAGCGCTACCATCAAACCATGCATCATAAGAACAATTCCATTCAATCCTGACCAACTGTTAGTATGGACATCAATTCCACGGTAATGTTCCTGCAGAAAATCCATTGCAAAATCCCGCATGGCCCCATTCTTCAGAATATAGTGATAACACCAGATATAACCGGTAATATCACCGATTTTGGAATATCCCTCCATGCTCATGCCGATATTATTTCCCATACCGTTTGCACATTGATAAATCCCCGACACCTGATAACGTTCTATACGCCCGTTTGCTGCCACACGCACAGTATCGCCTATCGAAATCCCCAGTTCACTTGCCACTGTGTCTGTGATCAGAATGCTATCCCCGTCACAGACATGACCGCTTAAAACATGGAACCATTTTGTGTCATTCAGTACATTTGCCTCATATTCCTGCCCATTTACCGTAACGCTCTCCATTGCCAGCTCATAAGTTTCCCTAATGGGAGAATACCAGCTTATGACCCGTTCAATCTCATCCATCGGCACTTCCCGGTTAAACGGCTGCACACCAAGGTCATGCTCTGCCACACTAAAGGCATCCATCAGACCTTCTCCATGTTGTCCAAGCCATGTTCCCATCCGTCCGACAACTGCCAGAAAAATAGTCAAAAAAGTGGCTATCAAAATGACTGCAATATAATTTTTCCTTCCAAAACACAATTCCCGCAGAGCAATATCCCATTCCAAAAACTTCCGGTGAAACTTTGTCTGTACCCGCTTTCCTCCTGCGGCTCCCCGAATTGTTTCCATTGGTGCAATAGTAAATATTTTTCTCGTCCGCAAAATCAAAAATGTTGTAAACAATAAAACCAGTGCCATAAGCAACAGGAAAATAAATAGAACTGGTGTTTTTATGGTAATCAATATTCCCGTGGATGATACCATTCCCTTTGCCATTCCGGTTGCAATCCACACACAAGGCGCCAGCCCAAGAAGCAATCCTGCCAGAATCACCCCGCCATAAAGAGACAGATAAACACCCCAAAGCATCTTTGGGGACATTCCCAATGTTCTTAAAACCGCCATATCCTTTTTATCCTGTTCGACTACCGCAGACAAACTATGCGCCGTCACAATAATACAAACAATGAGCAATACAACAGAAAAGGCAATCAGAAACCCACAGAGGATATTCTGTAGTAAAACCATATAATTCAAAAGGGATTCTTTCCTGTAAGTAAACTCCGTATAAAGGGATATATCTGTTTCTTCTTGAATTTTTCCATAAAAGTCGCGTTCCGAGAGGCTGCTGTCCACCCTTTGAAAAATATGCAGCATGGAACCATTTCGTCCTAGCGCATCTACCTCTGCCGCAGTGGAAACAATCTCCTGCATCGCTGCGAAATCTTCACTGTTTATCAGAAAACTCTTCATGTCAATCATGGAGCTTCCCATAAATCCGTCCGCAAAATAGCCTGCTACCGTCAGGTTGATAATACCCTCTTTACGTGACAATTCAAACTGAACCGTATCGCCAATTTCTACCTCAAAACTGGATTTCATAGCCGGAGAGATGTAAACAGTCCCTTGTGCAATTGCAGGGGCAGGTATGTCTTCTCCCTCTCCGGTAATAAAACGATAGGGGACGGAACCATCATAGACAAGCAACTGCCCTTCATTATCGGAATGTACACCATTTATTTTATAGCCGGCAAAAACAAGGGGCTGGCATGTGACTTGCTCTACATCCGTCAGACAATCGACTTTTTCTGCCAATCCTTCCCCCTCATCATGGACCCATACTGTAAAGTCTCCGAATCCCAAACGGTCCATCTCTGTCTCCACAGCAGGTTTCCCACTGGTATACAGAGTCAGTGAAGAGAACAGACACAGCGAAAGAACAAACACCAGCAAAACTATCCCGCAGATACTTTCCTTTTGCTTTTTCCATACCGCTTTCATCAGCATTTGGTACTTTTTCATACATATCCCCCTATTACCAGCAAAACCCTTCGAGCCAAGAAGCAAGTTCCTGCTCTCTCCCTTTGTTTTTTCCCTGATAAGGCGTCAGTATCAGTTCTCCTACAATCGCACCATCTTCCAGATACAGGATACGATTACCGCGCAGAGCCGCCTCCCTGTCATGCGTCACCAGTAAAACAGATTGCCCTTCTTCGTGAAGCGCAGTCAAAAGGTTCAATACTTCCTCTGTATTCGCTTTATTCAAAGCCCCCGTAGGCTCATCCGCAAATAGTATTATGGGATTTGTGATCACGGCTCTTGCCACCGCCGCCCGTTGCGCCTCCCCGCCGGAAACCTGCGCTGGCAGCCTGTCTTCTGCCTTCTCCAAACACATCTGGCGAATCAACAGATCTGTCTTTTCTCTGACCTCTTTTTCTGACATGGAACCACAAATCAGCCCCGCCATGCAGATATTCTCCTTAAGCGTCAGACTGCTGACCAAATGGGTACGCTGAAATACAAAACCAAACTCCTCTGCCCTAAGACGTGTCAGCGCTTTTTCCGAAGCATGTGTAATGTCCAACATTTTGCTGGAATTCTTTTCTCTGTAGAGAAGCTTTCCTTCGCTTAGCTGCTCCATTCCACTGAGCACATAAAGTAAGGTCGATTTGCCGGAACCGGAGGAACCCATAATGACCGTAAAATCTCCCTTATACAGCTCCAGATTGATTCCGTGCAGCACCGTTGTTTCCCCAAAGTTTTTTACCATATCTGTCCCTTGAAAAATGGTTTCTTTATTCTTCACAAGCACGTTCCACCTTTGCAATCATATAATCCAGACAGGCAAGCTTCTCTCTTTCCCTTTTCAGTTCTTCGCTTTTTGCCATGCGAAAGCGGCAGACTAATCCATACTGTCCCCGCACATTATCCTCTTCCTGATAATGTTGATACTGCTCTAACAACACAGAATCAGCACCCTCTTCTGTTAATCTTTGACAAATTGCCGTTTTATCTTTCATTTTCAATTCTCCCTTGCAAAATAACCAATAACTATATAAAATGTATTTATATCGTTTTTATAAATAATAAAAAGGAGTATCCATTATGATTGAAACCCGTCTGTTACAATATTTTCTCGCCGTTGCCGAAGAACAGAGTATCACGAAAGCCGCTGAATATCTCCACATTTCCCAGCCCACACTGTCCAAACAGATGATGGACTTAGAAGAACATCTCGGCAAACAGCTTTTAGTTCGCGGCAGGAAAAAAGTTACACTGACGGAAGAAGGTTCTTATCTGCGGGGTCGCGCTCAGGAAATTATTTCCCTGATGGACAAGACAGAAAGCGCCTTTCGTGAAAATGAACAAAACATTACCGGAGATGTCTATATCGGCTGCGGCGAACATCGCTCCACTTTTTCTATCATGCAGATCATCCGGACGATACAGGAAGAATATCCTGACATCCAATTCCACTTTTTCAGCAGCAACGCAGATGCCATCACTGAACGACTGGATAAAGGACTTCTGGATATGGGATTCTTACTTGAACCGGAAATCAGTCCCCGCTATGATTACCAAAAACTTCAGCTGCGTGAAACGTGGGGCATCCTCATGCGCAAAGACTCTCCCCTTGCCAGTAAAAAAGAAATCTCCTTTTCAGACCTCACCGACCTGCCACTGATCATGCCCAGCCAGACCTCCAACCGCAACCACCTGACCACATTTTTTGCGGATGAAATGGTAGAACCGCATATTGTTTCCACTTACAACCTAATTTACAATGCCGGGCTTATGGTGGAGGCCGGAATGGGCTATGCCCTGTGCATTGATGAGCTGATCAATACCGCCGGCAACCATCCCCTGGTGTTCCGGCCTTTGTCTCCGCTTCTTCAGTCAGACGTATATCTTTTTACAAAAAAGTATCAGGTTTTTTCTAAGGCTGCGAAACTGTTTTTAAGCCGTTTGGAGAAAAATATCGGCTGCCTATGAAACCAATTCCAAGGTGATGGTCACATCCCCGCCACCCAGCATCTCCTTTAATTCCTCGGCAGATTTGTCCGTGATCTTGCCGAGTCTTGTGTATGCCCAGGAATTGGAACCATAAAAAACTACCATCTGATTTCCCGAATACAGGACAATATCCCCTGCCTGTGTGGTTGTCTGTTCATCCTCTCTTGGCAGATTTGTACCAAAAGAGCCAACTTGCTCAAATCCCCCATACATAGACATCTGTATGGACAAAGGCTGTTCCTGTAAATTTTCCATAAGCGCTGCAACAGCCTCATTATCTTCCCATGTCACTGTGACAATCTCATTATCAATCTTCATCAATATGCTCATTTCCTCTGACTCCAATCCATTTCCTTTCGTTTGTTCACTTTGTATCTGTTCCATTCCGTCCTGCTCTATATCAGAAAAACTCTGCGGCGATTCCTCATTTGGTACAGATTTACCGCATCCGACCAAAACACCTATCAAACATATGACCATAATTGCTAAACTGACTTTTTTCATACACTACTCCTTTTTTCGTTTCATTTCATAATTCCCCGAATCACCATAGCAATGCCAAACCCTGTCATAAGACAGCCTAATACACAGTTCAGCCACCGGTAGATTTTCCCTGTGATCTTGTCCCGGAAATGTGCGGTAACACTACTGAGAATCAGCCACCAGCAAAGTGTTCCTGCTAAAATCCCGGCAATCAAGGCTACCCCCTGTTTTGCACTGAGTCCTCCATGAATTCCAAAAGCAGCAAACGCTGCCATAAAAGAGAGTATGGTGGCCGGATTTACCAATGCCGTTGTAAATGCCGATAGAAAACAGAATGCCAGTGTTCCTTTTGATTCTTTCTGTACCGTTACCGGCTCCTTTTTGCAAAGAATACCAAACCCAAAGAGCAGTATCAGTATTCCTCCAATAACCTGAAGCGCGTTCTGTCTGGCTGACAAAAAGTCCGAAACCACTGTAATGCCAAATACTCCCACACAGGAATAAATCAAATCCGCTGCCGAGGAACCCATCCCAGTCAAAAAACCAGCAAAAAATCCTTTTTCCAATGTCCGACCGATTGTCAATGCGCCAATGGCTCCGGCCGGCACTCCAAATATAAGACCAATCAGCAGACCTTTACAAAAATATTCTGCTATCATGTGCATTCCTTCCGCATCCCACACAGGACATCATCCAGAAACTCAATACATGACTGGTTCCTGTGAATCCCGTCAAGCAGCATTTTTCTCTGTCCCTGCAGCAGTAAAAGCCCTTTTTTCTTCTGCCCCTGCTTTAGGCAGATCAGGACACTGGCAACCATGTCTTCCTTACATCCGGCATCTACCATGTTCTGGATCAGTTCTTCCTCTGTCTGGTAACCGCTTAACATATTTACACCCCTCAATCCTAAAGCGAAATCTGGAACTTCTCAGGCGATGTCCTTTGATGCCTCAGAAGTAGTTTCCGTCTTCTTCTCTGTTTCTGTCCGAAATATGACTTCCCCTGAACATTCCATAACGGCATCGCCTCGAATGATTTCTCCCACGCTGTCCGCGATGATCCGGCCGGATTTGGGATTTTTAACGGAAAGAATATGACCTTTCACATCCGCTTCCACATCCGAGTATTCAAAGGACAGATCCGTATCCTCCATAGTACAGTTTACCAGTTTCAGATTCTTGCAGTAACACAAAGGCTGTGTTCCAATAATCTTACAGTTGATCAGTGTCAGGTTCTCGGAAAACCAGCCCAGATACTCGCCTTTCACAATACTGTCCTTCACCGTAACATTTTTGCTGTGCCAGAAAGCATCCTTTGTATCCAGCTCACAGTCATCAATCTCCAAATTTTCCATGTATTGAAACGAATATTTTCCTTTCATCTTTACATTGCGAAGTTTCACATCCCGACTGTCCATAAATAAGTATTCAGAAACAATATCCGTATCAACCAGTGTGATATCCTGTGACTTCCAGCCAAACTCCTGTGACTCTATTTCACAACGCTCCAGACGAATATGTGCGCACTCCCGCACTGCCTTGATCCCTTCCAAAACACTGTCTGTGATGTCGCCATTTTTCGCGTACCAAATTGCGGCGCGGGTTTTGTCATCCATGGAGGATTCTGTCATGGTAAATCCCTTTACATGCCATAAGGGATAACGCAGGGAAAAGCGGCAGTTTTTAAGTCCCACATCCCCTGACTCTTTCAGCACGGATTCCCCGTCGGCCGGGCCTGCAAATACGCAATCCGTCACATCTGCATTTTGCAGATGGTACAATGCCCTCTCTTCATCAAATTGCTTTCCGGTAATGCTCGTTCTGGTCATTTTCATCATCCTCCATCATTTTTATAATAAGTGGTTTCTTTCCTGTATGTTTATCCGGTATAATCTGTTCTACGAACCGAACAGAAAATTGAACTTCTTCCAATTCCTTGTCTGCCAGCAGATTTCTTACCTGTATGCAGATTTCCTTCGTGATCTTTGACGGAACTGCGGATTTCTTCGTTTCTGCCAACATTTCAAAAGAAGTTTTGGAAGTCTGGCAAAACTGATAATCCAACAATCCCTCCACACAAAATCCTTCCATTGAAAGAGGATGCAAATATTCCCTGCTACCATCCTGCTTTTCAAACCACAGCGTATCCTCATTACGGCAAAGCAGCACATCTGCCCTTGTAAAAGAACAATCCGTATCTGATTTTGCCTCGTGCAGGACAAGCTGGTCTGAAATATGATAACGAATTAACGGCTGTGTAAAATTATAAAGACAGGTCAAATACATTTTGCCATCTATTATTTCAATCACATTTAAATCATCAAAGAGAACCATTCCCTCATCTGACCGCTTTTCTACTCCCAAAGCAAGGGATTCACTTGCCCCGTAAAAGTTTATCACTTCCGTATCAAACGCACTCTCCAAAAACATTCGCAAGCCGATATTCAGCGGTTCTCCGCAGGAAATAATCCGCTTGATGTGGAGCGCTTTCGCCTCTGTGCCTAACAATTCCGCCAGTATTTTGATCGCGGAAGGATATCCGATAATGATATTCGGTTGAAACTCCCGTACCGCCTTGCTCCATTTCGTCAACGGTGTATTAATATCCAAAAATCTCTGCTCTGCACGGATGCCCTTGATTCCATCGCCGACTGCCATAGCGCCTCCGTACCGCCCATCCGTAGCAGCTATATAAAGGATTCTCGGTTTTTCTGCCAGCAGCTTTAAAATAGATTTCATAGACATTCCCCAAAGTGCGCCCCTGATAATTCCAAGCAGCATTTGTTCCCATGCCGCTTGGTCATATACAAAATATCTTGGCGTCCCTGTACTGCCTGAGGAATGTACCACATGGAAATTGTTAAGATAAGTTTCTCCACCATCCTGGCAATTTTCATCGAACCGGAGCAGCTCCGCCTGTTTCAAACGGCGGTCTGTTACCAACTCGTCAAAATGTTCCATGAGGATTCTTTTATCTAAAGTAGGAAAATGTTCAAGCGGTGTTGTTTTAATATTTTCCTTGAAAATCCCTTCCGCCTCAAACGCTTTCCGATAATAAGGAGAATTTTCATAAGCAAACAGAAGCAATTTTTCCAATTTCTTTTTCTGAAGCTGTTCAATCTGTTTCTTCGTCTTACCTATATTTCTTTTCTGACGGTAAAGATTCCACAGCAGTCGAAAATAATTCATGTTTTCACTTCCTCCTTGTTATGGATATCCTTGTTATGATTTTAGTCTATATTTATTTTTATAGAATAGCAAATATCTATTTTGAATGTACTTGCATAGGATTTGAGAATGCTAAATCAGGCTTTTATTCCACCTCAAGTTGAAAAGAATACGCTTTTTTATAGTTCTCCCTATGGTAATAAGTCGCTGTGAAAACAGACTGGTCAAACACAATGCTCCATTCCGTGGACTCGAATTCTCCGAAATTGTCTTTGCTGACACTGTCAAGCGCATCTCTCACTTGAATCGGTGTCATTGTCTTGTTTTCTTCCAAACTTTCTGTCAAAATCTCAAACCGTGTATGTGATTGCTGTGTGCCGATTCCCTGCTTTTCACCCTCTGCCAAATAAAAATTTGTCAAAACAGGTGTTTTTGTGACCACCATCTGATTGTCAATGTACTCTACCGCTACACTGTTCCCTGTGCTGTCCGCAATTGCAAAATGAACCATATAATTCATGGAAGCATGAAGGTCATACTGACCTAACAGTTCTAACGCTTCATCCACTGTAGCTGCCTGATCCAGCAATAGTCGGATTGCTGTGGTTGTTGTAATATCCGGTTTTTCCGTGTTCTGCTGAATCGTCGCTCCATCCTGAATCATATTGACTGAAACACACATACCTTTTTCGTTCATTCCGTCAAGAGGAGCGTAAAGCGCGGCAACCGTCAATTGTTCGTCCGATAAAAAGCGCGAAGCAAAACCTGCTCCCTGACGAATAAAATCAAGATTCACTGTGGATATGGAAGCATATCCTGTTTCCGGATATGCCATAACGACCAATGTATCACAAGTCTGCCAGTCGAAATTGCGTCCAAACAGATAGCCACCCTCTGTATTTTCTACAGAAAGGGTACTGCACCCAAAAAAGTCTGTATTGATTTCCAAACCTTCCGCTTTTGCGGATAACTCGCTTGTCAAGAACTGCAGGACGGTCTGGTCAGAGTCCGCTCCACCTTGTTCTAAAAATCGTTCAAATCCATAATCGCCCTCATAGCGAACGGCTGAGAACTGTTTATCAAGCTTCTGTATTTGTGTTGTCACTGACACCAAAGAGCCGGAGCTTTCTGAATTTTCTGAAGCAAAGATTTCTTCTCTACCAGAATCAGAAAAAGTATTTCCACAACCTGTTACAATCAGCAGTACGCAGCTAAGCAAAATCAGTCTGCGCATTTTTTGTTTCCTTTCTTTCATTATCATAACCTGCCTATCATATAAATTTATGTTGTTTCCTTAAGGATAGGAAATGTACGTATGCTTACTCTCTGATACTCCACGTAAATCGTGTACACAGATTTAAAAATCCGCAATATCCGCTTTGATCAATAAGCCCCGAAAGATCAGCATTCTGAGGCAATGTTACTGTATACGCATTTCCAAGATAGGTAAAATTTATCTCAAGCGTTAAATCGCTTCTTTCTGCCAGCTTTTCATAAACCTTTTTAGGAAAGCTGACATATTGCATGGCATCAATTACAAGAGTACTGCCGGTTGGCGCTGTTTCTATGCGTTCTATCACTGTGTCTGCAAATATGCCGTAAGCGGATATTTCTGTTCTATAT
The DNA here is from genome assembly GCA_029067805.1 of Lachnospiraceae bacterium. GTDB lineage: Bacteria > Bacillota > Clostridia > Lachnospirales > Lachnospiraceae > COE1. The sequence continues at coordinate 12,263 of JAIEDW010000424.1, read as the reverse complement.
GCAACTTCTCCACATTGGGTGCAGACATATGCCTTTTCTCCGTTTTGCGTGGCAGTTGCGTTTTTAGTTATCTGCCATTCATATGTATGAGATTTCTTTTCCGACTTACTGCTCTTTTTCGGATGGTCTTTCTTCGAACTGCTTTCTTCTTCCGAACTGCTTTCCTCTGTGCTGCTCTCCTCTTTCGAACTGCTTTCTTCTGTGCTGCTCTCCTCTTCCGTATTACTTTCTTCCGAACTGCTCTCTTCTTCCACATTATCCTTTTTTGCAAACGTTACAATCACATCGCCTTTCCCGAGCGCCGCCGCAAGTCCACTACTATTTATCATATGTCCTAATTCGGTGTAACTGTATGATGTGGAAAAACTTTTATAAAAAAGGACAACGCAGTTTGAACCATACAGCATCAAATCGCCCGTACGAATCTGTTTCGGAACACTTGCGCTTGTCGGCAGATATTCATTCATATAATAATATTTTTCATTTCCGTTGAGCTCACTCATGTCTAAAGACATCGGTAACATTTCATAAAACCTGTCAGCCGTCTCATTATCAGCCAATATAATCTCAAATTCCTTATCTCCTACGGAAACGATCACTGTTCTACTTTCTTTTGCATTTACAGTCGCTCCCACGATAAAAATAATTACAGCACACAGTAAAAACCAATATCGTTTCATAACAACCCTCCTGTTTTCCTGTCATTACTAAAAAATTATTCCTATAAATCCAATGTAACAGGCTTTTTTGTTAATAGCAAATATCTATATTGAATGCATTTGCATAGTTTTTATAAATGCAATAGGGTAGGAATGCTTTCTTTCCTACTCAAACTTTTTGCATTTTTGGTACTAAAGTACCATATACATTGCTGTCCTGTTCCTTTAATATAGTGTCAGAACAACAAAAGAGCTTTTCATTATTTGTGCAACATGTGTCTGCTTTGCTTCATCTTCTTTATCATCTTTGAGCGCACTTCTATATTTCCTGTCTACGCTTCACCGATAAAAAAGCAGCACATTCAAATCACAAGGCTTTCCTGCCGATCGCACAAATATCTGTATTCTGGCACAGAAAAATCCTTGTCACGGACAGACAAGGATTTTCCACAGCTCTGTTATTACTCTTTTTTTCTTATTTAAAACGCATCCGCATCGGGAAGAAAGAACGGCAGCGGCAGCCAATTTGCCGGAACACTTCCCAGTCGGTTATCTTTACCCTTTTGCAATTCCATAAAGCAGCGGCATGTCGTCAAAAGACTTACTTTTTCTTTCTCGTCCATTTCCAGTTCTCTCCACAGTTTCATAATCTCATCTGCATTTATGACATCTGTGTCATATTTCTTCTTCCATTCGACAAGAAATGTAAGTACCTTTTCGGATTTTAATATCTTCATCATATGCGACATTGCTATATTGTAGTAATCGCACATGCCCTCAAGTGCATCGATTTTTTTTGTTTCGTCCATACCGACCGTGATCCCCACCTCGTTACACAGTATTTCCTGCATGAAATCATATATCATTCTCGGAATACCGACACTATCCTCTATCTCAAATTCAAGAATGTTCTTACCATCATACGAGGTATTTATATAACCGACAGGCTTTCCGTCATCAAGTATAACATATGTCACGGCATGGTTGCTCTTAAGACACAGGAAAAAGTTTTCCTCTGTTCTCGCCGTAACATTTCGCCTTGTATACAGCTTATACAGAAAAGGAATATATTCGCTTCCCTCGTCAACCTCCTCAAAACGGTATTTCGGCGCATCTAACGCCTCCCCCGCAGAAAGCTCCCTGCAACGATGTCTTGCATTATTAATGCACACGTTAAAGTTGCACTTGACGCCCGCTTTTTCAAAACCATAGTTGCGATATCTGTGTCTGTCGCCATCCAAGAGCATCAGATCAAATCCTTTTTGCACTGCATCATCCTCTGCCTGCTTCATAAGCTGTGTCAGATATCCTTTTCCCCTTACTTTCGGATGAACCGCAACGGTTCCGATATATGCCGCTTTGATACACATTTCACAATCTTTTAATTTCATTGTGACAGGATAAACGTCCAAAAGCGCTCTGATCTTTCCGTTTTCCGTAATGGTGTGATGAATGGGAATATGGCAGCATTCCCTCGAATAAGCTTTTGGATAAAGCTCCTCAAAGTCAATGCTGCCATATTCCATACTAAATACCATATTTGCAAAATCAAGAATATCTTGGTTTTCCATTTTCAACCCTCTTTTATTTCTTGGACTTTACGGTCGCTTTCGGTTTTGCCGGCTGTTTGGGTTTCTCTGCCTCTGCTTCCGTCTCGGGGAACACATCATTGATATTCAGCTCCGCATAGCAAAGTGAGCAGTGCCCGTTAATTGCCGCGCCGTTACTTACCTGTATGGACTTCGCCTTGATGTCGCTGTCAATAATTGCCTTCTCGCCGATTATAATGCCGCCCTTTATATCAAGCTTACCCTGAATAGAACCGTCTACCACGAGGCTGTCCGCATCAATATCGCCAAGTATAATCGTATTTTCGCGTATTTCCGCACCCTTTACGCACTCAATCTTTCCTTCAATAAACGAGTCCTTGGCATAAATGTCATTTGCCTTGATATCGCCCATCACATTACCCGCTAACGTTACACGGTCATTTGAAACGATATTTCCGTTGATTTCTCCGTGCATGTCAAGTTTTCCGTCGATGTCAATATTTCCGTTTATAATAGTCCCCTTTGGAATAAATGCGACTTCTACCCCCGCTGTTTCACTAAAATTGTTCATGAAATATATACCCCTTCCTTATTTTATTCCTATTTAATATTAAACCCCATTTCACAGCAAAAATCAATTAGATTTTTCATCTTTCTCGGAATCGCCGCCAACCGTAAACACTTTCATGCTGTTTCCGAGTTCCTCCGAAGTTTCGATAATTCTGTCAACGCCCGCCGCACACTCCGATACAATGCCTTCGATTAACTGCATCGACGCCGATGTTTCCTGTGTATTTGCGGCATTCTCCTCCGCGATCGCTGCCAGATTCTCTACCGCTGCGAGCACGTTTTCCTTTAAACCGTCCAGCGTTCCCATCTCCGACTCGATATTGTCAACCGCCGTTCTGACCTCACCGATTTCGAGATTCAGTTCACCAAACACTTTTCTCGTCTTATTCAATTCGTCATTCTGCTTGTCAATGACCTCTGTGACATTTTTCATCGTGTCAACGGTCGTATTGGAATTTTGAATCAGCATTTCAATAATCTGTGTGATCTGGCTTGCTGACTCCGCTGACAGATCCGCAAGCTTTCTGATCTCATCGGCAACTACAGCAAAGCCCTTGCCGTGTTCTCCTGCTCTTGCTGCCTCTATGCTGGCATTTAAAGAAAGAAGACTTGTCTGATCCGCAATATCCGTGATCACGTTTGCCGCCGACTGAATATCCTGAGCAGATTGATTTGTCATATTGGTCTGATCATACACAACGCTAAACGCATTTTTGGTATCGTCACTGATCTTTATCAGTTCTTTTAACGTATTGTCGGCGCTTACATTGTACTCTCTCATTTTTTCAACATTGCCGACAAGCGTCTCTATATTGTGCGCAGTCGTATCAATGGCGTCGCCCATTCTTTGAACCTCACCGCTTACACTTGTCGTATCCTGTGCCTGAACGGAAGAGCTGTTTGCCATCTCCTCAACGGCACGGTCGGCGTTTCCTATATTCCCTGTCATCTCACTAAAGGATTGCGAGAAATTTGCTGATATATTTTCAAATTTGTCGGTAGCGCCCTTGATGTCTGCCACAATCCCTGTAAGATTTGTGACCAGCGAATCAACACCGATCGCAATATCGCCAACTTCATCGGCACGCGACAGCAGCTTTTTATTCACTTTTACATTCAATTCTCCATTTGCCACGCGATTGAGCATCGCCACAACATCTCTTAATCCGTTTGAAATTAGTCCTGCAATTACGATTGCCGCGATCACACCAATCGCAAAAATGACAATAAGCAGAGCAAGGCTCTTGATCAATTTTTCCTTATAGATTGCATTAATTTCGCTTTTTTCAAGACCAACAAAGGTCATACCGATAATCTGGTCGCTGTTGTACTGATAAAGCGGAGAATACATCGCATAATACATGGTGCCGGCAATTTCGACATTATCACTGTAATAATTCTGCCCCTGCTTCACCACAAGCTCATAGATTGCAGGATCCGCCTCCGTTCCCACCATACGCTCGCCGTTTGCATCAACAAGGCTTGTGGCAACGCGTACATTATCATAAAAAACAGTTACCTGAATATCTACCTCCTGACTAAATTCATCAAAAAACTGCGTATTCTCGCTGACATTTTTGGTACCTTTATAAAACTTTCCGTTTGTATACATATATGTACCCGACGCCATATTATCAACGGATGTATCAAAAGAATAACGCGCCACATTCAATTCGTGGTGCACCATGGTTTCCATAATACTTTTACATGCCTCATCTATTCCGTATACTGCAATTAAAAACATCAGTATCATCGGAACTGCCGCCATGATCAAAAGAATAGGTTTCAGTTTTAATCCACTTCTCTTCATAAGTTTATACCCTGCTCCTTCCACTGCACGCAAATCTTTTCAGACACAAACTTTCTGTATCGTTTATCAACGTTATTATATTAGCATATTTTGTGAATTTTTACAACAAATTATCACAAATACTTTGACATGTATCGTGCAAAATTTATTATTCCCTTATTTTTTTAGTTGCCTCTTTTATCTATTTGTGATAAAATATCATTAATTTATCAGTTGCTTTCAGTACGAAAATTTCTTATGTGATACTAAGGAGACGGCTATGTTCAATAAAAAAACGAATACTCTTGTGGATAACGACAAGCAGCTTATGATTCAGGCAATGGAAAATATTATCAACGGCAGTTTTACTCCTGTTGATACAGCTTCCTTTACCGATCCTGCTTATGCGGAAAAATTAAATCAAGTGATTTATACTTTTTTGAACGCCAACAATAACTTTGTAATGCGTTTAAACGAATCCATGATGTCCATCGGTGACAGTTCGATCATAAAAGAAATGCTTGATCAGGTTGACGCGCAAAACGTTTCTATCCAGAACATGAACGATTCCAGCCGCAACCTTCAGGAATCACTGACAAAAATTTCCGATGAAGCGAGCCACATCAAGGAAACGACGCTCAATACGGTAAAAATATCTCAGACGAGCGCCGAACACATGAAGGAAGTTATCACGGCAATCGAAGGTTCTGTTGAAGAGGTCAGCAGTATTAATGACAAGGCACAGTTTTTCCATGATAAGGTTATGGAAATCAGCAGCATTATTGATATGATCAAAAAGATTTCTAACCAGAGCAGTATGCTTGCCTTGAATGCATCCATCGAGGCTGCAAGAGCCGGTGAAACTGGCAAGGGATTCGCCGTGGTTGCAAATCAGATGACGGATCTTTCCAAGAGCACATCGCAGTCCGCGGAAACGATTGTCAATTATGTAGCTGAGCTGCGCGACAATATTGGCGAACTGATTACCCTTGTAAACAATACGACAGCGCACCTTGGCGATAATAATGCGATGCTGCGGCGTTCCGAGGAAGACTTTAACAGCATGTCCGAGCAGATGGATCTAATCAACGACAGCATCAACAATATCTATACTTCCGTTAATGTCCAGTCGGAGGTTACCGACCTTTTTGTAAAATCAATGGAAGATATTGCAGACAGCTATGCAGCGCTCGGCGACGACTGCTTAAATACAGGAAAACATATGTATCGTATCAGCCGATACATTGACACGGCCAGGAGCGATATGGCGAGAGGTTTTTCCAATATTACCACACAGGATTGGCTGCGTGTATTCCAGGTTGACCATTTAATCTTCACATGGCGCCTTTACAACAACCTTTCCCACTTCGAGCACTTAAATATCTCACAGCTTAACAATCCGAAGGGCTGTAAGCTTGGAAAATGGATCGCCGCGCAGACAGATCCACAGATTACCAATAATCAGCACTTTAAAGATGTCATGCGCTATCACGAAGACATTCATAAATATGGTTGTGATTCATGGTATGCCGCGGAGGACGGAGATACCGCGCTCGCAGTGAGCAACTTCTCGAAAGCGCTTGAAAGTTATAACAATTTTTCCAATTCAATGGATAAATTCAAGAAATTCATGGCTACGATCGGACATAGCGCTTCTACTAAGATTACGGTTATCAGTCCTTAAGTAAAAACATATCAAATACATTTTGTTCAAAAAGGTTTCGCTCTCTGACGAAACCTTTTTTGATTTTCATATTTTTATAAAAAAATGAACCAATCTGTTTTTCAGATGCTCTTATAGACAGTACATGTACAAAGAAAGGCTGATAGGAAATGAACAACTTAACCGAAGAGGCATTGGTTGCCCGGATGAAGCATGGCGACAACGATGCATTCGCACAGATTTATAAGCAATACAGGGATTTGGTGTTTCGAACCGCCTGCCTAATCAGCGGAAACGCCCAAGACGGAGAGGATATTACACAGGAAACTTTTATGAAAGCATATCTTCACTGTAAGGAACTCAAATCCGACGCGATGTTTCGGTATTGGCTTTTCAAAATTTTAAACAGAACCGCATGGCAGCTTTTAAACCGAAAGAAATCGGAGATACCCGATGAAACGGTTTTAGACAAGGCAGATACAAAGGGGAGTTTGTTTACAGAGGACATTCTGCTAAGGAAAGAGGAGCAGACAAGAGTTTATCAGGCTGTTATGAAACTGGATTATAAGCTCCGCCTTGTAGTTGTCCTATATTACTACAACGAATTGTCTACAAAGCAGATTGCCAAGGTCATTGACTGTTATGAGGGCACTGTAAAATCACGGCTGTTTACAGCCAGAAAACGGCTAAAGCAGCTGCTTCCGGAAGAATAACAACACACTTTTCAATCAATTAAGAAAGGTATGACGAATATCGTCATGGTAATTATCATGAAAAATAATCAATTTGAAAATCAATTAAAAAAGGGACTGCAGGATCAGGCAGAGTTATTTCAGAGTGTATCCGATACAGATGCCGGATTTGAAGACGTAATGCGCCGCCTGCAGACAGGAAAAAAGGAGGAAACAAAAATGAAATGTTTTAATATGAAAAAGGCAGTAATCGCAACAGTCGCAGCAGTTATGGTATTTGGAACACTCGCTGTGGCATCGAGCGGCGTGAAATTTATGGCTTCACATTCAAGCGTTATTCCCGATTACACAAAGTATGCGGATTTGTCGACAGCGGAAGACAGCGTCGGTGTCACAACAAATGCCCCGAAAAGCTTCTCCAACGGGTATCGTTTTAGCGGTATCAACATTGTCGAAAACACATATGAGAACGAGGAACACAACTCGATTGATATGTTCCGTTCTATATCCATAAGATATAAAAACGGTTCTGACAGCTTAAGTTATGATGTTGATCCAAGACCGATGCAAGCAGACTACAAAAACCGCTCTACGGACACCATTGAAGAAAACGGCACTACTTACTATTATAATGAAGTGCGCAGCAAGTGGGTACCGGGCGACTATAAGCCAACCGACGAAGAAAAGGCACAAGTGGAAGCCGGAACACTCAACATCGGTTATGGTGCAGCTGAAATCTCATATTCCGACAGCAAGAGCATTACATGGGAAAAAGATGGTAACACACATGAACTCTTCTGCATGGATGTAGATCTTTCAAAAGAACAACTGCTCAATATGGCTCTCGAAATTCAATAAACGTTAATGCCCTTTCAGACTTGCTTCGCGGGATTTATCTCCTTAATCATCCCCGCGGAGCAAGTTTCTCTTTTTCCAATTCCCTGTGCGATACCAGAAATACGAAATCAGATAATTGGTCGTCCACCCCATCGGCACTGCATACCAGATGAGTTGGATTCCCCATATCGGAGAGCAAAGCTGTGCCACCGCAACGCGGATTGTCAGATTCACGAGATTTGCAATCATGTAAACCTTAATATCTCCCGCGCCTCGAAGGATCCCGTCGGTTATCGCTTTAAATCCCAATAAGGAAAAGAATAATCCAATAAACCGAAAATAGTCTGTTCCTGTCTGAAAAGCGACTTGTGAACTGCTTTCGTCGACAAATGCGGAAACGATCGGTCTGTAAAAAAGCTGCGATATCAAAATCAGTATTACGCCAAAACTAATAATAATTCCATATGCCGCATGATACCCTTGATGGACACGCTCCGGCTTTCCCGCACCCAGATTTTGTGCCGTAAAGGTGGACATCGCATTTCCTGTCGCAATCATCGGCACGATGCAGATGGATTCAAGTCTTGTTCCCGCAGAATATCCCGCAAGCGCCGACGAGCCAAACTGATTGACTGCGGACTGGGTCAACAGCATACCGATGCTTACAATGGACTGCTGCACAATGGAAGGAATGGCAATTTTTACACCGGTCACAAACATATCGTCCCGGAACTTGTCCACTTTTCCCTCGACCTTATATGTGCCAAGCAGACGCATTAATATCAAAAACGAAATGACCGCCGCAATTCCCTGCGCGATAACGGTAGCGATTGCAGCGCCCTTTACGCCAAGCCCAAGACCGCCGACCATCCATAAATCCATGATAACATTTAATATAGACGAAAAAATGAGCAGATAGAGCGGTATTTTTGATTTCCCCAGCGCATTAAAATTCGCGGACAAAATGTTGTACATAAATAAAAACGGCATCCCCACAAAATATATTTGCAGATAGAGTACGGCGTCATTCATGATTTTTTCGGGGGTTTTTAAGATTTTTAATACGGTGGGGTTTATCCAAAAACCAAGCAGCGCTAACAGAATACTGAATATGGCAAAGGTAATCAGAAAGGTGTAGACGGAACTTTTCATTTCTTTATGTTTTCCCGCACCCAGATACTGGCTTGTGAGCACCGAAGTGCCAATGCCGCCGCCGATGGCAATCATGATAAATACGGTAGTAAAGGAATATGACGCTCCTACTGCCGCAAGCGCATCTTCTCCGACCAGTTTACCGACAATGATTGAGTCTGCCATATTGTAGAACTGTTGAAATAAATTTCCGATGATCATGGGCAGTGCAAAGAAAAATAAGCTGCGCGCAGGGGGCTGCGTTGTTAAATTTGCTTTTGCGTTTTGTGACATTTTAATCCCCCCTATCCCATTTTTTCTGTTACGTATTTTCTCATTGTTTTGCGTATTTCATCAAATTGTTCATTTGTCTCTTTGCAATCTGAGTGAAAATCCATCAGCTTTTCTAAATATCCCTGTTCATACATGATTTTGGTACTCACGGGATATACAAGTTCATACACTAGGGAAATGTGACCTACTACATTGTCAACGGGCGTCTTTTTGAGCGACCTTAACACGGCATGTCCCTCATAAAATGCCTGCATGACTTCAGGTGTGACTGTGCAATTTTTTAGTTCCTGCGTCGTCACATTATAGATTTCCTCAAGGGGGAATAAAATATTTACTTTCAGAATATCAATTTTATCGGCATCGCGCAAAAGATTTGCAAATTTCTTCTCTCTCTCACTGTACTGCGTCGGAACGCGATATGCACTGTGGCATCTTACGGCTTTTTCGAGAAGCTCATCCTCTGAGGCGTCGTCAATGTAATCCCTAATTTTGTTTTCTTTGAACAAAATATCCGCACCGAATTCCGCATGGTCAATGGATTTGGCATCGACAAATGTGCCGTAGCGTTTTAACTGCTCAAAGCGTCCTACATCGTGCAAAAGTCCTGTAAGCCACGCGATTTCGATTTCATTGTTGTCAAAGCCGGAAGCTTTTGCAATCTCTTCACAAAGGGCACAGACTCTATAAGTATGCTCGATTTTAAGTCTTACTTTTTCGTCTGTAATGTTGTAATTTTTTACATAGTTATTGAATGCATTTTGGGCTTTTTGTCTGTCTAAATTCATGTTTTGCCTCATTTCTAAATGAATCTTGTTCCGAAAAGAAAAGCCAATAGTGAATACTATTGACTCTTAAAGCAGCGCTACAAGGATTCGAACCTTGAAATGACGGAGTCAGAGTCCGTTGCCTTACCGTTTGGCGATAGCGCTATATTTGATTTTTTGTGCTTTTGTGATTAGCACGTTATTTAGTATATAACATCTTTTTGGAAAATGCAAGTACTTTTTTGGAAAATGTTGAGGACGGAAATAGGAAGGACGCCTTCTTTCCCCAAGACGCCCTTCCTATTTTTGCATTGCTCAATTATACCTCGAACATCAGATCCCCATACGTCGGTATCGGCCAGATTTCGCTGTCGACGATCATCTCAAGTTTATCGATTGGCGCGCGGAGCGCATCCATCGCTGCCCGTACCGAATCTTTATAATAAAATGCCTGTTCTTTTGCGTCCGTAATCGCCGATGCTTTCGCCTCAATCTCTTTTAAAGCATTGAGCGCTTTTTTCGCCTCTGCAAGAAGTCCGTCTACCTCGTTTAACATTTCAACCTGAGCGGCTGCCGTAGCTCCTGCTTCCTTCACTGCGATAATGGAATTTGCAAGGTCGCCAGCATACGTTGCAACTGCCGGAATAAGGTCCTTTCCTGCCATATCGATCATGGTAAGCGCCTCGATATTGATGGTCTTTGCGTATGTTTCATAGATAATCTCCTCGCGCGACTCCAGCTCAACCTTTGTGAAAATACCGAACTTCTCGAAAAGCTTCACTGCCTTGTCTGTCGTGAGTGTTGAAGCTGCCTCTATCATCGATTTAATGTTTGGAAGTCCGCGTCTTTGCGCCTCCGCTACCCACTCGTCGGAATAACCGTTTCCATTAAATACGATTCTCTGATGCTTTGTCATATACTCTTTAATAATGTCATGTACCGCCATGTCTTTGTCGTCCGCGCTCTCAATCCTGTCAGCAGCCTCACAAAATGCCTCCGCTACGATCGCGTTTAGCGTTGTGTTAGGGCTTGCGATCGAATCGGCAGAACCAACCATACGGAACTCGAATTTGTTTCCGGTAAATGCAAACGGTGACGTTCTGTTTCTGTCTGTTGCATCTTTCTCAAAATCGGGAAGTGTAGACACACCTGTCTCAAGTTTTCCGCCGTGTTTTACTTTTGCGGCATCACCCGTTTCCACAAGCTGTTTTACCACATCCTCCAACTGATCGCCAAGGAAAATGGAAATAATTGCCGGCGGCGCCTCGTTTGCGCCAAGTCTGTGATCGTTTCCGACATCTGCTGCCGACTGACGAAGCAAATCCGCATGTGTATCAACTGCCTTCATAATACATGCAAGCACCAATAAGAACTGGACATTTTTGTTCGGCGTATCACCCGGATCCAAAAGATTCTCGCCATTGTCCGTGGTAATCGACCAGTTATCGTGCTTACCGGAACCGTTTACGCCTGCGTACGGCTTTTCATGGAGAAGGCATCTCATGTCATGCTTGTATGCGACACGCTTCATCGTTTCCATAACAAGCTGATTGTGGTCTACGGCAATATTCGCCGTCTCATAAATCGGAGCAAGCTCATGCTGTGCGGGCGCAACCTCATTATGCTGCGTTTTTGCCGTCACGCCAAGCTTCCAAAGCTCCACGTTTAAATCCTTCATGTACGCGCCGACACGCTCTTTGATAACGCCGAAGTAATGATCCTCCATCTCCTGTCCCTTCGGAGGAAGTGCACCAAACAGAGTGCGTCCCGCAAACATCAAATCCTTTCTCTGCATGAAAAGATCTTTATCAACTAGGAAATATTCCTGCTCGGGTCCTACAGAAGCCGTTACCTTAGTAGCTCCTGTGTTTCCGAAAATTCTTACGATACGAAGCGCCTGCTCGCTCAGCGCTTCCATTGAACGCAGAAGCGGTGTCTTCTTATCAAGCGCCTCACCTGTATAAGAACAGAATGCCGTCGGAATACAAAGAATTGTGCCGCAGCCCGATTCTTTTAAGAATGCGGGTGATGTGATATCCCATGCCGTGTAGCCTCTTGCCTCGAATGTGGCACGAAGTCCGCCCGACGGAAAAGATGACGCATCCGGCTCACCTTTGATCAGCTCTTTGCCGGAGAATTCCATCAACATTTTTCCTTCCTCATCGGGATGCGATACGAAAGAATCATGCTTTTCGGCAGTGATACCTGTAAGCGGCTGGAACCAGTGCGTATAATGCGTTGCACCGTTCTCGACAGCCCAGTCCTTCATCGCTTTTGCCACGACATCCGCCGTCGCCATGGAAAGCTCTCCGCC
>JAIEDW010000423.1 GCA_029067805.1 Lachnospiraceae bacterium | reverse complement strand
CCCGTGAGGGATGAAGCGATGAAACTTACGGTTCCTTTAGCTGCGGAGAACTTCATCAAAGGCCCTTATGTGCTGGAATTTCTCGACCTGAAAAATTATCCGGCTCTGCGGGAGTCGGATCTGGAACAGGCATTGATTGATAAATTGCAGGAATTTCTGTTGGAATTGGGGCGCGGTTTCTGCTTTGTAGCCAGACAGAAACTGATGCGCTATGAAGACGAGGATTTTTATCTTGACCTTGTGTTTTATCACAGCATCTTGAAATGCCATGTGTTGATTGATTTGAAAGTTGGTAAGCTGACCCACGGCGACATCGGACAGATGGACAGCTACATTCGGATGTTCGATGCGCTTTACAAAAACGAGGACGACAATCCCACCATTGGCATCATCCTGTGTTCACAGAAGAATGAGGCAGTCGTTAAATACTCTGTGCTGAATGATGCCCAACAAATCTTTGCTTCACGTTATCGTTTTGCACTGCCTGCTGCCGAAGAATTACAGCATGAAATTGAAGCTGAGCGCAGACGGATTGAGGAACAGGAGGGCTGATTATGTCGGGATTTACAAACACAAGAGAAAGTGGTCTGGAGGCGCTTATCGTAAAATACCTGGTTGAGCAGAACGGCTATGAAGAGGGAAATAACACCGATTACAATAAAGAATATGCTATTGACGAGACCCGGCTTTTTCGTTTTTTACAGGATACCCAGCCCACGCAGATAAACAAATTGAGCGTGTTTCAGTCGGAACAGAAAAAACGACAGTTTCTGAACCGCTTACAGGGGGAAATTGCAAAGAGAGGCATTATCGATGTCTTGCGCAATGGTATCAAAGTATATCCGGTTGATCTCATCATGTTCTATCTCACGCCGACTGAAAATAACGAAAAGGCAAGAGAGATGTTCCAGAGAAATATTTTCAGTGTGACACACCAGCTCCGTTACTCTCAGGATGCGGGAAAACGCGCCCTTGATCTGTGTGTGTTTATCAATGGACTGCCTGTCATCACCTTTGAGCTGAAAAATCAGCTGACAAAACAAAATGTGGATAACGCTGTTCAGCAGTATAAGGATGACCGTGATCCACGAGAGATATTGTTCCAGTTCAGGCGCTGCATGGTACATCTTGCTGTGGATGATGCTCGTATTAAATTCTGCACTCGCTTGGCAGGCAAGGACAGTTGGTTTCTGCCTTTTGATAAGGGTTACAATGATGGAGCGGGGAATCCGCCAAATCCTAATGGGTTGATGACTGATTATCTATGGAAGGATATTCTTACAAAGGAAAAACTGACACTGATTATTGAAAACTATGCCCAGGTCGTTGTCGAGGTGGATGAGGAGACCAAAAAGAAAAAGGAAAAGCAAATTTTCCCACGATATCATCAGCTGGATGTAGTCACAAAGCTTCTTGGTGATGTGCAGGAAAAGGGTGTTGGACATAAATATCTGATCCAGCACAGCGCAGGCAGCGGAAAATCCAATTCTATCGCATGGCTTGCCCATCAGCTGATCGGACTGGAACAGGATGGACGTCCGA
>JAIEDW010000422.1 GCA_029067805.1 Lachnospiraceae bacterium | reverse complement strand
GGAGGTTATACTTATAGCTAAAGCTATTTCGGAACACACCTGCATAGCAGGTGGTTTATTTTTATTGCCTATACCAACAAAAACCCCCAAGAGCGTCTCTTGGGGGGCGGTTACTACATTCTATCAATCCTTTATCTGCCTGCCCTCATTGTCCATATGGTATTTTTCCTTGTAAATCAGCTCGGAAAGCGGCACAAACGTGTATCCCGCATCTTTCAGCGTCGTTATCATGGTATCAAGAGCCTCTGCCGTATACTTGGCGCCGTTATGACAAAGAATGATACTGCCGTTTCCAAGATGCTCATTCTCTGTCACTGTTTTTAAGATTGATTCCACGCCATAGTCTTTCCAGTCAAGACTGTCCACATCCCATTGGATTGCATAATACCCACATTTCTTTGCCGTTGTCACGAGCGAGTTGTCATAGTCGCCGTAGGGCGGACGAAACAAAAACATCTCATAGCCCGTAAGGTCCTTCACCTTATTATGAACGCTCATAAGCTCCGCTTCCTTTTCCGAATCGGAAAGCCGGCTCATGTTTTTATGGTTTTGACTATGGTTTCCGAGGTCATGCCCCTCGGCAAGTATCATTTTTACGTCGTCAGGGTAGGTGTCTACCCATCCCCCTGTCATAAAAAACGTCACCTTAACATTATGCTTTTTCAATATTTCCATGATTTTTTTCGTGTCCTGATTCCCCCAAGCCGCATCGAACGTCAGTGCAATCTTGGGTTCCTCTGTCTGCACGCAATAGATTGGCAATTCCCTGTTCGCTGCCGCCCCGCTTGTGGGGACAAGACTTCCGGTTTCCTTATAATGTACCCCCGTAAGACCCGCAAGAACCAAAACCGCAACCGCCATTGTCACTGCTTTTCTCGATAAATTGCGTTCTTTTAAGTAATCACTTAATTCCTGAATATACTGTATGAGCACACCACTTGTCTGAAAATCATTTTTATCACTACTCTTCCCTAACATGAAATCCCCAAAAATATTTTTTATAAAATATATTAATGCGACGATAATTATATGCCTGTATCCATGCGCAATTACCGATATTGCCGCAGACAAAAAAGTATGTTACACTGAAACAGAGTTTATTTTGAAAAATTAGTAAGGGGAACAAGATAAAAATGAAAAACACTTATCATGTAAAGACATTACACAAAAAAATAGATTGGCAAGTGACAGTGCCCGGTTCGAAAAGTATGACAAACCGCGCGCTCCTGATGGCAGCTTTGGCTGACGGCAAAACCCTTTTAAAAGGAGTGCTTTTCAGCGACGACTCAAGAAACTTTTTGGGCTCGCTCAAATCGCTTGGTTTTGAAGTTGCAATCGATGAGCAGGCAAAGGAAGTGGCTGTCACAGGCTTAAACGGCACACTGCCTGTAAAAAGCGGCGAGATCTATGTAGGCAGCGCCGGCACAGCGGCGCGTTTTCTGACGGCAATGCTGGCCCTTGCGGAAGGAACTTTTACAATAAATGCCTCCGATCAAATGAAAAAACGCCCCATGAAACCGCTGTTTGACGTACTCACGGAAATGGGCGCCAACATCACATATTTGGAAAACGAAGGCTTTCTTCCGATAAAAATACAGGGAATCGGTCCCGTGTCCGAAGCGGATAAGATGTTTCATGTAAAGCTTGATATCAGCAAAAGCACGCAGTTTTTGAGCGCACTGATGTTGATTTCCCCTATGCTGAAACAGGGGCTGCACATTGAAATCACAAGTGAACGAAAAGACGGCTCCTATATCCGCATCACACGCCAAATGATGGAACAGTTCGGCACCACAGCAGAGTTTGACGGAACAAACTATATCATACCAAGCGGCGTTTCATACAAAGCGGGCACATACCAAATAGAACCCGATGTTTCCGCAGCTTGCTACTTCTATGCAGCTGCCGCGCTCACGGGCGGACGAGCAATTGTCAAAAACGTTACTTGGAACTGTATGCAGGGTGATCTGAAATTTATCCGTCTTTTGGAACAGCTTGGCTGTACCGTAAGAGAAACGGACTGCGGCATTGAAGTTATAGGAGCTGAAAACGGAAAACTACAGGGAATAACAGTCGATATGAAAGATTTTTCGGACCAGACCATGACGCTTGCCGCACTTGCGCCGTTTGCGGAATCCGAGATACGCATTGAAAATATAGGACATATTCGGTTACAGGAATGTGACCGGCTTCATGCTACTGCAACAGAACTGACAAGACTTGGCATCTCATGCGAGGAAGAGGAAAACGCGATCACAATACACCCCGGTATGCCAAAAGCGGGAATCGTACAGACCTATGACGATCACCGCATTGCGATGTCCTTTGCCCTAATCGGACTAAAAGCGCAAGGCATCGAGATTGCAGATCCGATGTGTTGTAAAAAGACCTTCGAAGAATATTTTGATATCCTTGATAAACTTTGCGCGGACTAAAATCCGCGCTTTTTTAAATCGGCGACAAGCTGCACGTAAAACTCTCTCACGTCAAATTCCGAAATATTTTCCCTATTCAAATCGATCATGTCACCATGCGAGATTCCGCGTCTTCCCTTTACGGAAAGAAGTTTATAATCCGCTCCCCACGCAAAAGAAGTTTCGCCGACAAGTCCGTCATTTGGTCCGTCAAAATAATTTGCCAGATGATATGTAAAATTCAGTGGAAAACGTCCGCCCGACGCCTTGTTTAGTTTTGAACCGACACTCTGATAATACACGCCTTGCGCGTCCGTGACATGCTCGTTAAAGGTTTCACAAAACGATGCCGTAAGATTTGTCACGGCAGACATAAAATCGGGATTGGGATCTCCAAGCTTTTTAAGCGTCGCATTGTATGTCTCCGCCACCATATCCTGTTTTGCTTTCGGGATTTTTGATAACAGGTAATCCGCAAACTCACACCCCCTATGCGGTGTATTGACTGTCGTAAGCGTCGCCACATACTTTGCGATTTCCGGATTTGTCAGCGCGCTTCTGCAATCAAGCCCGCCCTTTGAGTGCGCAATAATATTAATCTTTTCACAGCCTGTTTCCGCAACAATCTGTAATATTCTGTCCGAAATCTCACGTCCGCTCTGTTCTACCGCAGCCGCCGACTGGTGATTTCCGTAAAAAACAGTCGCGCCGTTCTTCTGCAAAGCTTCGGGGATCCGCCCCCAATAATTCAAATACCGAAAATCGCGAAAAAACACACCGTGCACCATAAGTATCGGATATTTTGTCGCACATATTTGCAGATTCTTTCTCTGCTCATCTAAGGCAATACGATGACTCTCATACGCAATCTCACGCTCTACCGTCATTATGATCATTCCAAGCGCAACAAGGTTTGCAACCGGGATAAGTCCGCAGACAATCCCAATCACGCGAATTTTAATGCCAAGCTGCCCCGAAGACACATACACATGGATAATACCATTCCAGAACACAATCGCTTCGAGCAAAATCGCAAAAAGTGTATTGATCAGAATATCTTTAAAAGCCGCTCCCTGAAAAATACTTGCCACAAAATAGGCTACGGAAAACACAGTCGAAATCAAAAATTGAATCAATAAGGCATTTCCGCGCGCACATGCCCGAAGCCGTCTTGTCTTTGGCAAAGTCACTGTCGGAAAAATATTGATCAAAACATATGCCGTCAAAAGCAGCGCCGTAAATATCGCATAATCGCTAAACACATATAAATTTGACGCTATGAAAAGGATTGCTCCGAAACAGATATTGTTTATTGCTTTTGTAATTTTTTCCATTTGTATAACTGCGCTCCCTTTCTCTTTCGTAAATATGCCGCTTTAAATGTTATCAAAACGGCACAGGTAATCGGCTTAAATCTGTGTCATTCCACCCAAAAGGATCAACTTGTTATCCTGATAAATCTTTGAAAACTGACTCATATCAAGCGGATTGACGCCAACGCCTGCCTCTATCGTGTAACCCGGCAGATTATATTTTTCGATAAACCAGTCCTTGTAACCGGCATACCCCGACGCGTAAGGCGTTTCCTCCACAAGGTATCCGCTGACGCGCCCGAAATACTCCGCAATCCGCCTTGAATTTTCGGGTTCATAATCCAAATACTTCCAATATATTACCTCACCCTGGGTATGATATGCAAGAATCAGTCTGAAATTATTTGCATTTGTGAAATCATACATCGCCTTACTCTCGGGCTGCGAAACAGGAGCCGTGCCGACATAATCCCTCGGCGCGGGAGATGTATAACCCTGCTGCGCCTTTATATTGCGTGCATTTTCCCAACCTGCCGGAAATTGCAGGTTCAAATCCACTCCGTTGATATTTGCTTTCCAACCGTCAGGATATGGGATGGACGGATAATCCGCCGAAATCTGTCTTGTCTGCTCCAAATATTTTTCGTCATACAATACCCCGTTTACCAGATCCGCTCCATCGGGATTTACCATCGGAATCAGGTAAAGGCTGTATTTTTCAAACAATTCCAGGCTGTCCGCTTCGTATAACTTATCATTGTCCGCATATGCCTTGGCATACTCCTCCGCAAATTTTAACAGTATGGGCGTGGTTATCCACTCATTTGCATGAAAGCACGCATTGTAACATACCTGCGTAGTTCCCCTCCCGATTCGGATATAGTTGAGCTCACGTCCCATAACGCTTGTTCCGATGCTGCCCGTTACAAGAAACGGATAACGTACCTGCAATCCCTCCACGATAAGCTTTGTAAATTCCGATGTATATGGCACATCTTCCGCCACAAGCGGAAAATTATACGGCACATAAATCATTGTTCCCGTCTGTAAATTAGATGCTTCCACTGTCGGGTTTGCGGTAACGATTGCAGCCAAGCTCGTATTATATTGCTCCGATATGCTCCAAAGCGTATCTCCCTTTACGATCACATGTGTCGTATATCCTCTTAAATACGGAAGCAGCTTTTCCCACCCGGACGCATCAACATGACAGCCTACGC
Organism: Lachnospiraceae bacterium; assembly: GCA_029067805.1. Lineage (GTDB taxonomy): Bacteria > Bacillota > Clostridia > Lachnospirales > Lachnospiraceae > COE1. Next base: position 19,483 of record JAIEDW010000422.1, on the reverse strand, counting down.
CGCAGCCGAGAAACTCACCGAGCACACTGCATGTTCGTCTTGCAAACTCTCCGTTTACCGGAGTGGTATAACCTGCTCTTTGCAGCGCAAGCTGCATATACTGCACCAACGGTCCCGTATCGCCAATATAAATATCTCTCATTCCATGCACCGTATCGTGTAACCGTTTTGTGACTTTACGATTACCTCGTCCTTTCACCATATTCTGATATCAACTAATACAGCATATGATAAAAAGGGGAAGGGGGTGCGTAAAAAAATGCAGAGCTGAAAATACTGTCAAAGTATCAGCTCAAAAAGCAGATAAATGATTGGCTGGTGAAGCATATAAATAATAAGGGAATGTCTGCCAAGCCATTCTACAGGGGGAAAAACGCTCTTTTCGAATATGCCGAGCGCTTCCCGTTTCTCAAGATACCGAAACAAAAAGTATCCCGACAAAAAAAGAAACAACCACGGAAAAAGCGAAAAATAATCCGTGGAGTAAAAACTGTTCTCGGGAAATCCAAAATAAGCAGTTACAATATTTGCATAAAGCCCCCTTGGCAACTCACACAAATGAAATGCTTCAAACCCGATCCAGCCCTCGTTTATATCGCGCATCAAGCAAAAAAGCAGAAAGCATACCGCCATTCCAAATACAGGGTGTAGCCTTTTCAGCCCCCCGTCAAACACACCTGCAAGTATCATACAAGAGCCAATCAGCGTAAGCACACCGAAAACAACTCTGTTTTGCGGCATAAACGCCAACGTCACCGCCGTAATGACAGCTCCGCCTAAGAATACCGTCACCCCTCTTTTAACCGGACGCTTTCCCAAAGGCAGGCAAAAGCCGGAAAGAAATATAAATGTCCAGCATATTCCCTGCTGCCAAATATAACCTCGCTCCGACCAGTACCAATCCCATTTGAAATTATACAAATAGACCAAATCCCATATGGCATGGTACGCTATCATATTCAGAAGCGCGATGCCTCTGACAGCGTCCAACTTACAATACCGGGATGTTTTCATTACTTATTCTTTCTCCACTTCTTATACTTGTTGATATTGTACTTATTTTCATAAGTCTCATAGAGTGTCGTGTAAAGCTCATTATTCATCTCTCTGATGCTCTTTTGATGCTCATGCGTATCAAAATCCTCTGCGTCAATCTCAAGAAGCGCTACCGCCACGTTAGAGCAATGCGCACCGATCCGGTCAAATTCTGTCAGAATATTGTTAAATGCAAAGCCTTGCTTCATCTCACACTTGCCGTTTTTTAACCGCGTGATATGTCTTGATTTCAGCTCATTGCAAAGCACGCCGATCAACTCTCTGAGCGGCTCCACCTGTAACGCGATATGAACATTTTCCTCACTAAATGACCGCACCGTCAAATCAAGAATCTCTCTGACTGCGCCGGTCAACACCTCCAGTTCATAAACCGCCTCGTCGGAAAAGCTAATCTTCCTCTCATACAGTTCGTTTGCCGATCGTGACAAGTTCACAGCATGATCTCCCAGACGTTCAAAATCGCTTATCGTGTGAAGAAGAATTGACACATGCTTTGACTGATTTTCCGTCATGTCGCGTCCGGTAAGCTGCATCAGATACGACCCCACTTTATCCTCATATTTGTCAATCAGATTTTCCTTCTCCAAAATTTTATTGTATCGGTCATCATTATAGTCGTCAAAAAGCCCTATCGCACGCTGGATATTTTTTCGCGCCTTTTTTACCATTCCGCTTGCAGCCGTATAACTCTGTCTGATCGCAAGCGCGGGATAATTTAAGAAACGCTCCTCCAGCAAATCGAAATCCGCCTGGTCTTCCCTGTCCTCCTCGCTGTCTTTTACAAGCGTGAATACAAGCTTTTCAATCCACTTAATGAACGGGAACAAAACAACCACAGTTGCAAGTCGAAAAACTGTATTTAACATCGCGATCGTGATCGGTGTCATGGTTTTATCAAGAAACTCGAAATGCACAATCGCATTCGCCAGATAAAAGATGAATGCCCAAGCTATCATACCAAACAAATCATTCATCAGATAGATCAAAGCTGTCCGCTTGCCGTTCTTATTGGTTCCGATGGATGATAACAGCACAGGACATGCCGCGCCGACGCCGATACCCAGTGTGATTGGAAACGCCGTTGCAAAGCTTACCGCGCCCGTCACGGAAAGCGCCTGCAAGATACCGATTGATGCCGACGCGCTCTGCAAAACCGCCGTAAACAGGATACCGACAAGAATACCCATGATCGGATTCGAGAACATCGTAAGCATGTTTACAAAGTGCTCATTTTCCTTTAACGGAGAAACCGCGCCACTCATGCTCTGCATACCGACCATGAGAATCGAAAAACCGAGCATGATGTCACCCACACTTTTATGCGTCGATTTCTTGGAAACCGTTTTAAACAAAATACCGACAATCGAAACAACCGCGGAAATCGTTGCCGTGGACAAAAGCTGCGCAATGCCGTTTGAACCTTCAATGTAAGACAGACACAAAATCCAACCCGTAATACTGGTGCCGATGTTGGCGCCCATGATGATACCGATTGCCTGCGCAACCTTCATCATACCCGAGTTTACAAAACCCACCACCATAACCGTTGTGGCAGATGAAGACTGTATCACAGCCGTCACTGCGGCTCCCAAAAGCACGCCCTTGATCGGTGTGCTTGTCAGCTTATACAGAATCAGCTCAAGCTTATCGCCCGCAACCTTTTTCAGCCCGTCGCCCATAAGCGACATGCCGAACAAGAACAATGCCACTCCGCTGAGCAACGCCAAGATAGATGTTATCCCCATTTTTCTGTAACCATATTCCTTTCACTATGCAAATTTGCGCACCAGCACAAATTTTTTTCCTTTGTCACATAACACACATAACTTTTTCAATAGACTACCAAGTTACATTATAAACTATTCTTTGGGTATTTTACAATCCTATCTTCTTATTTCCGCTTCTTTTACTTATTTTTAACAGGAATCGGGCAAAGTCGCAGCGGTATCTTGTGTAAAATTACAACAGGAAATCCCCAATTCCCAACATACTTTGGAATTGAGGATATCGAAAACAAATTATTTTTTCCTGCGCACCAGCCAGATCGCAAGTCCCGCCGCCAAAAGTCCAAGCGGTACAACAATCATAAACAACGCTCTGTAAAGGTATGCAGTCTGCGTCGGCACTGTGAGCATCTCAAGCTCGTAACTCTTTACCGGAATGGATACGCTGACTTCATGCCCCGCAATCCGTCCCATAATGTTTGAGAGAAGCTGCTTATTATTTCCCGCGACAGCGCTGTCATAATAATCCGTAAAGAGCTGCGCGCTTGTAAAGACATAAAGCGTTCCCTCGCCGCTGTCAAGCTCCTTTTGCGCCTTTACACCGATACAGAACGGTCCCTCAAGATCGCCCTCCTCCTTCTCATAAGTAGTTACCTGCTTTTCTCCGCTCTTTAACACTGCCTTGTCAGAAGTTGTCAGCAATTTGGCATAAGTCATGCCCTCAACATTGTTTTCCGGCACGGTCACTCCTTGGGCAAAAGGTGACATAATGTATTGATGCTGTCCCGTAAGTCCGCTCGTTTCATCAGCGGTTTCGATATTGGGCAGCAGATAAAACGGCGCCTGATAGTATCTTGCGCTATCATTTTCCGCAATCATTCCACGCTGAAGCGTCATCCCGAAATCAGACAAAATCCGCTCGTAGTTGGACTGTTCCTGCTGCACATATTCCGTCGTCATGATAACCATACCGCCATTGTTCAAATAGGCGATCACCTTATCCGCATCATCCGCGGAAAAATCATTTTCGGGCGCATGAATAATGACGCACTGCGCATCCTCGGGAATAGTATCATGCTCAATCAAACTAATCGTTTCATAAGCAATATTTTCCTTTTCAATCGCCGTTATAAAGCCATTGTCAAACGTGTACTCATTATGTCCGGCAATAAAATAGATTTTCGGCATATCATCACTGATACAATATGAAATCGCGCTTGTAATCTGTCCCTCGCCGTCATATCCCGTCACGCTTTGGGAATAAGTCGCATAATCAAACTGTGTTTCATACAAATCATAGTAGTCAATGACTTTACTGCGCTTGTCGGTTTCCACGATCACACTGTTTTGCGAAAGGTCGTCTGCCGTGTATTTTTTTGCAAAATTGGGATCCTGAAGCGGATCAATATAGGTAACCTTCACATGCTTTGACAACTCCCGATACCGTTCCAGCGTCTGCGCAAGCAGACCGTCCGCATTCTCTTTTGACGCATACACATAAATATTCACGTCCTCGTCAAGCGTTTCGATCAGGGTCTTTGTCTGCTGTGTGATGCCGTACAGCTTGTTTGTCGTCACGTCGATCGCCGTATATTTTGAAGGTAATGCTCCCAATCCAAAATTAACCCCTATAGTCAAAACAAGTGCAATGACTGTCGCAATACTGCTGTACGCCCCCATTGCAAGCGTTTTGACCGACACTGTATAACGCCGTTTTTGAATGACCTGTGTAGTCAAAAAGAGCATCAACGCAATCACAGACAAAAAATAGACGATACCGGTGAGGTCAAAGACCGTTGTGAGCCTGCTGTTTCCCGCCGCGTCCGACACTGTGCTGATCATACCGCTGTAATGCGTGTAAAAATCAAACATGCTTAGAAATCTTGTGACGATATTTCCCGTAGCCGAAATTAAACTCTCTATTCCCTGCATCATATACGTTAAAAACAGGACGATAAAAGTAAAAACGGCGGCTATCACCACATTTTCCGTAAGGCTTGACAAAAACAATCCCACTGCGATTGCAGCAAGTCCGTAAAGCGCAAAGGCAAAGACTGCCACAAAATTCTCCGCCATCGGCACTGTGCCGTAACCGCTCAAGAACAACGGCAAAAAACTAAAGAGCAGCAACGGTATCACAAAAACTGCCGCCATCGCAAGATATTTTCCTAAAATGATTTTCCCCACGGAAACCGGTGACGTGATCAGCAGTTGGTCCGTCTTTTGTCTGCGTTCATCCGCCATAATGCGCATGGAAAGCAAAGGAACAGTGACAAAGAACAAGATTAAGATCGCATCAAACGAATATGCGATGTAAGGTGTTCCGTATGCAAGATTGTAAACGGACGAATACATTGCAAAAAGGCAGATTGTAAACGCCATAAAAAGCCATCCTGTAACGGAATGAAAGTAGGACATAACTTCCTTTTTAAAGATTGCTGTCATCTTCTGTCACCTCCGTTTCCGTTATACTTTCTTCTGCCGCCTGCGCTTCTCCAGTAAGCTCTAAGAAGACATCCTCCAGCGACTTTTCGGAAATGCCAAGCTGCATAATCGGCATATTCGCAGAAGCAAGTCTGTAAAACAATTCTTTTCTTATGTCAACCTCTGCTTCCGTCCGAATCACGGCATTGCACTCTTCCTCATTTTTGCCGCTCTCAATCCGAAAACTGTCAATTTCCGTAATGCTTTCAAGTATCCCGCGAAGCGCTTCTTCCTCCCCGCATACGCAAAGCTCCAACTGCCTGCCGCCCTTCATCAGCGTCATTAATCCCTCGGGAGTGTCGCTTGCTGCGAGTTTTCCCTTGGATATGATCATAATATGATCGCATACCGCACTGACCTCCGACAAAATGTGCGAACTCAATATTATCGTATGGTTTCGGGAAAGTTCCTTGATCAACGTCCTAATCTCAATAATCTGCTTCGGATCCAATCCTACCATTGGCTCATCGAGTATGATCACTTCGGGATAACCTATAATCGCCTGCGCAAGTCCTACCCGCTGCTTATAGCCTTTTGAAAGATTTTTGATCAGCCTGTCTTTCACGTCCAAAATCTGTGTCTGCTCCATAATCTTCTCGAGCTGTTGCGCGCGCTCCGATTTTTTGACCTGTTTTAACTGTGCCGCAAAATTCAGATACTCCCAAACTGTCATATCCTGATAAACAGGCGGCAGTTCCGGCAGATAGCCGATGCATTTTTTTGCCTTTTTGGGTTCTTTTAAGATATCATATCCGTTTATGCGTACCGTTCCGCGCGTTGCCGCTATGTAGCCTGTCATAATATTCATGGTCGTGGATTTGCCCGCGCCGTTTGGACCCAAAAAGCCATAGATCATTCCCCTTTCCACGCGAAAAGACAAATTATCTATGGCTGTATGATTCCCATATTTTTTTGTTAAATTTTTTACTTCAATCAATACAATGCCTCCCCGACACAGCCAGATTTTTCCAATTGCTGTACCGTTTATAATTCTATGCGCAAAGTATGATTAAATTATGTTTAAATTGTGTTTTTTTTGTGTTCGTCAAATCCGGCAAGGTAATTGACAAACTGCTGTGCCGTTCTTCCGGAAATGCCACCGTGGCTAAGCTCCCATTTATTCGCCTCTGCGCACAACTCCTCATCGGACATTGTAATGCCCTGTCTGTGTGCAAGCTCCACCACAATATGAAAATACTCCTTCTGCGACGGCTTGGAATAATTGATCGTGACGCCAAAACGATGTACCAGAGAAAGCTTTTCCTCCATTGTATCCGACTGATGCATACCGTTTTCCACTTTGATGTCACTTCTGTCATTCCAAGTTTCCTTAATCAGATGTCTGCGGTTTGATGTCGCGTATATTAAAATATTTTCCGGTTTGGTTTCCACGCCGCCCTCAATTACCGCCTTTAAGAACTTGTACTCCGTTTCAAATTCCTCAAACGATAAATCGTCCATATAAATAATAAATCGGTAATTCCTATTTTTAATCTGCGCAATCACATTCGACAAATCCTTGAACTGATGCTTGTAAATCTCTATCATGCGAAGTCCCTGCGGATAAAATGCATTTACGATTGCTTTGATGCTCGTGGATTTTCCCGTGCCGCTGTCGCCAAACAAAAGCACATTGTTTGCCTTTCTACCTTCCACAAACGCTTTTGTGTTGTCTATCAGCTTTTTCTTTTGGATCTCATAACCGATCAGATCGTCAAGCATCACCTTATCCATGTTGTTTATCGCCACAAAAGAAACGTCGTTCTCACGGTCACTTTCTTTAATGCGAAATGCCTTGTTCAGACCAAACATGCCGACTCCGTAATCTTTATAAAATTCCGTCACGCTGTCAAAAAATTCGTTTTCATCCGCCGCAAGTTCCAGCTTTGCACTCAGCGCAATAATCTTCTCACTGACATTTTTGTTATACATCAACTCCGGTTTTCCGATTGCCTTATAGTCCGAAAGCTGTGAAAAACAGTCAATGCCGAGCGCTTTCTCAATCGAAGAAAAATCAAAATGAAACAGATTTCGAAATACTCTGAAATCATTCTTGGCAAAGTGATTGACACTGCCGTCGTTTGCCCCAACCTTTTCACAAGTGATGCTGAACGGATTTTCATTCGTCACCAGATAAAAGGTCAGATAATTGTGCCATAAATTGTAGTCAAAGCCATAGTCCGTCGCTACGATCAAAAGCCTTTTTAACTGTGTATAAATGTCTTTTATCAGTTCCGGATCAGAACTTGTCTTCTCGTCATAACGGCGGAAAATTTCACCGAACTGATACAGAATGCAGTTTTCGTCCATATCTCCGTATAAGATTAATTTTGATATCTCGCGATACATTTATTACCTCCTGTTTTATCATTTATGACACATGTGTCATTTTATCGTTTTCTATCGTACCGAAAAAGCTGCTGCAAAACCGCAACAGCTTTTCTGATCCATTTTCAGTAATGATTTCTTCTTTATTCTTCAAACGGAATAACCGCTCCGTCGTATTCGTCATTGATGTACTGTTTGATTTCATCTGACTTTAATACCTCGACAAGCGCCTTGATGCCTTCGTCTTCCTCGTGTCCCTCTTTCACAGCGATCACATTCACATAAGTCTTTGCTGCCTCTGAATCGGATGTTTCATAAGCTACAGAGTCATTTGCTACGGAAAAGCCTGCCTGTAATGCGTAATTTCCGTTTAATACTACAAATGCGACCTCCTCCTTTACACGTGCAACCTGCGCTGCCTCAAGCTCAAGGATCTCCACATCAACCTTCTTTTCCTCAATATCATTTACAGTCGCCTCTAAGCCTGCACCCTCCTTCAAGGTGAGTACGCCGTTTGCCTCAAGAAGAAGCAACGCTCTTGCCTCGTTCGTCGTGTCGTTAGGAACTGCGACGGTATCTCCGTCCGCAAGCTCACTCAAATCCGACTTTGTTCCGGGATAAATTCCAAACGGCTCATAGTGAATGCCGCCTGCATTGACAAGATGTGTGCCCTGCTCTTCGTTAAAGCTGTTGAGATAAGGGATGTGCTGGAAATAGTTTGCATCAAACTCCTCGCTCTCTACCACGTTGTTTGGCAGAATATAGTCATCAAATATTGTTACATCCAATGTCCATCCCTGCTCTGCAAGCATAGGAGCTGCCTTTTCCAAAATCTCCGCATGCGGTGTGGCAGACGCGGCAACTGTGATGGTGCCTTTGTTCTCTGTCTCCGTATTCGCAGGCGTTGTTTCAGCCGCATTGTTCTGCTGTGCCTCATTTGCCGCTGCCGGCGTTGTTTCAGCGGGCGTTACTGCCGCTGTTCCGGAAGCATCTGTTGATGAACCGCAGCCCGCAAGCAGACCAACCGATAAAACAGAAGCTGTCACAAGTGCAATTAATTTTTTCGTTACCTGATTTTTCATAATAATTCCTCCTCCTGTAATTCCTACTGTTTTGGTAGGTATATGAGGAATATATCACTTATGCACATATCTGTCAACTCTTTTTTGTAACTTTTTCTAATGTACGCAAAAAGATACAACCTTACGATTTTGACCACAAATAACAGTATGCCTGTGTCCTTGCGGCAAAACGCGCTGTTTTCAAGAGCTCTCTAAGCTCCTTTTTCGTGTACCAGTTCGGTTCGATTTCCTCTACGGTTGACGTGCTCGGTCGAAATTCGCCGCGCGCTTTTCCCACGACGCACACGTTGATTTCATTGCTAAAACCTACCGCGCCGTAACTTGGACCAATAAAATCGTCAATCTCATACAGTTCAAGACCTGTTTCCTCCCACAGCTCACGCTTTGCGCTCTCAAACGGTTCCTCGCCCTCATCGATCAGACCTGCGGGAAAGTTATATACCCAATCTCCCACAGCCATACGAAACTCTTTGTTGATCAGAAGTTTTTCTCCCTTCTCGTCCGTAACGATAATAACGACCGAATCGGGCTCTTTTCCGTTTAACGCCTCCAATGTTTCAAGCGCTTTGTTGCGGCTTATGATCTCATAAATTTTTTCTTTTTTGTCAACCGTTTCATAAGCGATATCGTAGCGTGTAATAAATTTACCTTCTTCTTTCTTTCGAATCCCCTTAAATTGCATTTACACTCTCTCCTTTGCCAAACGATATCACACACTTCTTAAATATCAATAAAATCCATGTCATCGTCGTCGTTATCAAGGAAGGCCTTTGCCTTCTGCCCTTTTTGGGGCGCAACATTCTGCGCCGGACGATTATTCTGCGGAGTGGGTCTTTTCTGTCCCTGCGGCGCTCCGTTTTGCGGGGCAGGACGGCGTACCGGTTGTCCACCCGGTCCCTGTGATGCCCCGCCTTGTGGTGCGGGACGGCGTACCGGCTGCCCGTTCTGTCCCTGCGATGCCCCGTTTTGCGGTGCGGGACGACGTACCGGCTGTCCATTCTGTCCTTGTGGTGTTCCGCCTTGCGGTGCGGGACGACGTGCTGGCTGCTGTCCCTCTTGCGAAGCCGGACGCTGTGATGGCTGAGGACTTTGTTTTTTCGGTGCAGGACGGCGTATCGGCGCTTCCTCGAACTCCTCTATCTCATCATCTTCATCGGAATAATCGTCGTCGTCCTCATAATCTTCGTAATAGCCGTCATTTCCTCTTAACCGCACAAGCAAAAAGGCAATAATGATGAGCATGATAATGATTACAACTGCCATACCGATCAACAGCACAGGACTACCGCTCAAAACTCCCGCTTCGGGAGCCGTAACGTTTTCAACGGTATAGGGATATCTTTGATATACATTCATCTCCCGGTCAAGAAGATACCATCCCTCATCACCATTCTGCTTCTGTGCATAGACGATAAAAAACGTTCCGTTTCTGTACGCGCTTATTTTCTGATTGTTCCAGTCAAGCGTCACCGGCTCAAATCCTGGCAGGACGTAGGGCGTTTCCTCAACATTCATAAAGATAACTCCCGCATTGTCATCTGTAGCAGAGGTGTCCTCCTGCTTGGGCGGTTCGGGTTCTGCTTCCTGTGGCTGTGTTTCTCCTGCTCCCTCCGGATTTTCCGATCCCGTGATTTCTGATGAAATCGCTGCATCTGCAGGCACATTGTCAAAAGTCACCAGATCCGAGCGAATAAAGCCCTCAATATCCTTATCGTTATGTTTAAAAGTTACCTGATACCATTTCTGTCCGTCCGATCCTGTTGCCTCTCCCGTCACAGTCAGCACAACGCCGCTCCTTACCGTGGCAATGCTTGCGCTGTTCGTCGATGTACCTTTTCTGACATTGACGCTGTTACTTTTAACAGTTCCCACTTTGGGTTCTATCGGCGTAACAGCCGGCGCCTCACTTGCATTTGTCGTCGTGCCCGCGCCCGAGGAAGAACTTACATTCGGAAGAGAAGCCGAACCGCTAACGCTGACCAGGTCGGAACGAATATATCCTTTCGTGTTCGCGTCAACATAAACCTGATACCACGTTTTTCCGTCCGCTCCTGTCGTTTGTCCTATAATATCAACCGTTCCGCCCTTTGCGACACTCGCAAGCTGATCACTGGACGCATCCGCCTGTGACCTAATCTTTGCTGTGTCCACGGTGACCGTACCTTTCTCATCGGCAAGACACACCATTGTGACACTCATCACCAGACAGCACAACAATGCCGCAAATATATACTTTACACTTTTTCTAATGTTTCTACTTATCATGATAACGATACTCCTCTCTTTGTTTCTCTTTTCCCTTTTGTATCAATTCCTTCTTTGCCCCGTTTTATGCCTCGTAAATTGCTTTTCCGATATCATTTCGCATATACTTATTGTCAAAATCAATCCACGCGGTCGCCGCATACGCATTCGCGCGCGCCTCTTTTAAATCGGCTCCCTTTGCCGTTACACCAAGCACACGCCCTCCGTTTGTGACAAACTTTCCGTTTTCGTCAAGCTTTGTGCCCGCATGGAAACAATAATATCCCTCCTTACCTTCAAACTTTTCAAGCCCTCTTATTTCAAGCCCTTTTTCATATTTTACAGGATAACCGTCGCTTGCAAGCACCACACAAACTGCCGCGTTATCCTCAAACTGCAGATCGATCGTATCAAGCGTTCCGTCAATACATGCTTCAAGCACCTCTATAATGTCATTTTTCATGCGCGGAAGCACAACCTGTGCCTCGGGATCTCCAAAACGCGCATTGTACTCAAGCACCCTCGGTCCCTTTGGCGTGAGCATCAGTCCAAAAAAGATAATCCCTTTGAATTCCCTTCCCTCTGCCGCCATCGCGTCAACCGTTGCCTGATAAATACGCTGCCGACAGAATTCGTCAACCTCCTTGGTGTAGAACGGACTTGGTGAAAATGTCCCCATTCCTCCCGTGTTCAGTCCCTCATCGCCATCCTTTGCACGCTTATGATCCTGTGCGGAGGTCATTGTCTTGATCGTCTTTCCGTCAACGTAGGAAAGCACCGACACTTCGCGCCCCGTCATAAATTCCTCGATCACCATGCGGTTACCGGCAGTTCCAAACTGCTTGTCAAGCATAATAGACTTTACGCCCGCTTTTGCCTCCTCTAAGGTATTGCAGATCAACACGCCTTTCCCGAGCGCAAGTCCGTCCGCCTTTAAGACAATCGGGAAATCCGCCGTTTCAAGATACCCGAGCGCCTTGTCGGCATCATCAAACGTTTCATATGCCGCTGTCGGAATATTGTATTTTTTCATCAAATCCTTTGAAAATGCCTTCGACCCCTCAAGGATTGCCGCATTCTTTCTCGGACCGAACACACGAAGTCCCGCCGCCTCAAACACGTCAACAATACCGCCCACAAGCGGGTCGTCCATTCCGATAATCGTGAGGTCTATCTCTTTCTCCTTGGCAAATGCCACCATTTTGTCAAACTCCATCGCGCCAATCGGAACACACTCCGCAATCTGTCCGATACCGGCATTTCCGGGTGCACAGTAAATCTTGTCCACCCGCGCGCTTTTCGCCACGCTTGCAGCAATCGCATGTTCTCTGCCGCCGCTTCCTACAATTAAAACTTTCATTATGACACTCCTTTTTTGTTTGCGATCATATTAATTGCCTGTGGCAAAATCTGCCACTCCGCCTGCTCCATCACACGTTTTTGTAAAATCTCCGGCGTATCGTCCGGCTGCACCTCCACTGCCTTTTGCAAAATGATCGGTCCCGTATCCGTGCCCGCATCAACATAATGCACCGTCGCTCCCGTTATCTTAACGCCGCGCGCAAGTGCCGCTTCATGCACCTTTAAGCCGTAAAATCCCTTTCCGCAAAAGGACGGAATAAGAGATGGGTGGATATTGATAATGCGTCCCTCATATTTTTCAATCATCATAGGGGGCAGTACCACCAAAAAGCCCGCAAGCACGATCAAATCGGGCTTTGCCTCGTCCAAACATGCCAAAAACGCTTCATTAAAAAGCGCTCTGTCCGCAAAATCTTTCGGAGAAACCGCGGTTGCGGCTATTCCCTTATTTCTCGCGCGTTCCAACGCATACGCGTTTTTATTATTGCTGATCACCTGTACAATTTCGGCATTCGTAATCTTTCCCGCGTCAATCGCGTCGATGATCGCCTGTAAATTTGTGCCGCCGCTCGATACGCACACGCATACTCTCAGCATAACGTCACTCCTTTTTCACCGTTTTGAATGTCACCGACAACATAGCACGTTTCTCCTGCCGATTCGATTGCTTTCATTGCTTTGTCAACGTCGCCCGGGTCAACGGCAACAATCATGCCAAGCCCCATGTTGTAGGTGTTGTACATCATCTGCTCCTCAATACCGCCCGTTTTTTGCAACAGCTTAAAAATAGCCGGAACTTCATAGCTGTCCTTCTTTACCACTGCCTTCACGCCATCGGGAAGCATTCTCGGAATATTTTCATAAAATCCGCCGCCTGTAATATGGCTGCATGCCTTCACTTTCACACCGGCATCCTTGATTGCTTTCAGCGCTTTCACATAAATCTTTGTCGGCTCGATCAATGCTTCTCCGAGCGTCTTTCCAAGCTCATCATAATATGTATCAAGACTCTCTTTTGTCATCTCAAATACTTTTCTGACCAGCGAAAATCCATTGCTGTGCACACCGCTTGACGCAATACCGATCAGCACATCGCCCGCGTTTAAATCGTTTCCCGTGATCAAATCCTTTTCGTCAACCACTCCTACCGCAAAGCCCGCAAGGTCATATTCGTCCTCCGGCATCAATCCGGGATGTTCCGCCGTTTCCCCGCCAATGAGCGCCGCGCCGCACTGCTTACAGCCCTCGGCAACGCCCTTTACAATGGTCGCGATCTTCTCAGGCACATTCTTGCCACATGCGATATAATCGAGGAAAAACAGCGGTTCCCCACCAGCGCACGCAATATCGTTGACGCACATCGCCACACAATCGATGCCGACCGTATCATGCTTGTCCATCAAAAACGCAAGCTTGATTTTCGTTCCGACGCCGTCCGTACCTGACACGAGTGTCGGTTTTTCCATCGTTTTTATTTTGTCAAGTGAGAACGCTCCCGAAAATCCGCCGATGCCGCCAAGCACCTCAGAGCGCATCGTTTCCTTGACATATTTTTTCATAAGCTCTACCGACTTGTAGCCAGCCTCTATATCCACGCCTGCCTTCTTATAATCCATAACAATAACCGTATCCTTTCCACTGTCTGTTTTTACTTTTTGAGATACTCCTTGTATCCGATTTCCTGTAACTTTGCGTCTTTTGCCATCACCTGTTCTTTCAGGCTTTTTGAATAAGCCTTTAATTTCTCCAAAAGCGCGCTGTCCGATGTCGCAAGGATCTTTGCGGCGAGGAGTCCCGCATTCGCGCCGCCGTTAATCGCAACGGTTGCCACTGGAATCCCCGAGGGCATCTGTACAATGGAATACAGCGAATCGCGTCCGCCAAGCGACGTAGTATGCATGGGAATACCGATGACCGGCATCGGAAAGATCGCCGCACACATGCCGGGAAGATGCGCTGCCATTCCCGCACCCGCGATGATCACCTTAAACCCTTTTTCCTCCGCTGTCTTTGCATACTCAAAAAATACATCGGGCTCCCTGTGCGCCGAGATAATTGTCATTTCATAGGAAACGCCAAGTTCCTCCAAAATATCTGCCGCCTTTGCCATCACAGGCATATCCGAGTCCGAACCCATTACAATACCGACCTGCGCCATAATAAACCTCCTCTAAATTATCAAAGCATTCTTTTTTCAATATATTACCAGTTTACAAATAATACGATAATACGTCAACTTAAAACGGCAAAACTTTTATTAAAATTTTTTTAAAAAACTTTTTTTAAAGACTTTTCTAAGGCTCGTCAAATGCTTGATTGAGTTCCTGTGTGCCTTCCAATACAAATCTTCCGTTCTCAATGATCGTACATTTCGTGCCATCCTCATAACAAGCAATGATCGCCCCAAGTTCATCATAGGGAATGGTAATATCCGTATGACAGGCAAAATATGCCTTGGACGGGTCTGTATGCCGCAGCAGCGATACGGAATTATCCTTTGCCACAATTTCTCTTCCGTCCTCGTTATAAAGCTTTACGTCCTCTTCCCTTGAATAACAGGTATCGCCCACTGCAAAGTGCGGTCCTGTCTTTTCCGCGATCAAAATCGGGAAGAGCTTTGAAATTCCGTATTTTTTTGCCGTCATATATGCCGTTGTGTTTGTTCCGATCGCGAACTCACCCATCGGAAGCGTTTCATAGTTGAACAGCACATTTTCCTTGATATATTTTTTGTTTTCTTCCTCACGTTCGAAATTGGTACAGGTATAATCCGCGATCATGCCGTCCTGAAAATCAATTTCAAGATTGCGGTATTCCAGTTCGTTCAAAAAGACATTGCTTACAAAAAGCTTTCCGTTCGTCCCCTCAAGCACGGGTGACGTAAAGACCTCTCCGACAGGAATATTGACATCCGCGACGCAGTTTTCAAACACAGCCTCCTTACCCGGGTCCTTGACCTGATAAAGCTGCACGCGCAAATCGGTCTTGTTGCCGTTCATCCCCTTGATTTCCACATATTTTGCCGTGTTTAAAGCCTCCACAATCGTCGCCTGTATCCGCTCATATGTCGTATAGTCGAGCGTGTTAAGCTTTACCGTTTCGTCAAAAATCTCCTCAAACCGATTACCGATATCGGGCACGGGAAATGCGATGATCGTAAAGCTTCGCTCCTCGCCAATGATATATTGATTGACAATCTCCGCAGACGCCCCTTTATACTCGGCGGAAAGCTTTTGTTGTTCCGAGCTTAGTGCACACGCCTCGGCTTTTGTCTTTGGCGCAAACGGCTCCTCGCCGAAAACCTCTATCACTGCCGGACCCGCGTACAATCGTGCCTTGTCTTTCAAGTTTTCATAGGCAAGCTTTAACACTTCAAGTTTTCTGTTGACCAGCTTTTTATCCAGAAACAGTGCGATATCGTCTTTGTGGTCATAACGGTACTGCTTATTTGCATCAGCCCCGTAATATCCGATTTTGTTTACGCCATTCTTATGAAAAATACTGTCACTTGCCCTGTATATCACAGGCTTTAGTCCCATTCTTTCAAAGTTTTTCACTGCTGCCCGCACCACGCGTTCAAAGCCAAGTGCATATCTTATGTCAACCGTTTCTTTTTTCTCCAAAGGTTTGCCCGCTTTTTCAAAGCCAATGCGGTACCCTTCTGTATACGTGTCCGCGATCATCTGAATGCGCTCATCGGAAAGCCCTGCCAGATACTGCGAAAGCTTCTCGATTTCGGGCGTAATAAACTCTCCATATTTATATAAATAGCGTACATTATCCAAATCACTGTCCATGATAATCCGAACGGCAAAATCGTGTGTTGTATCCACCTGTGTCGCCACTCTCCACTGTGCCGTCGTTTCCGAATAGTCGCTGACAAACCAGTACATCGTATCGCGCAATTCCTCCTCGGAAGGAACCTGCTCCTCTTCGGATATTGCATAGGAAAACATATTATAAACTTCCACAAACAATTCCATGCGGATTACCATATCCTCAAGCCTTTTTTCAAACGCATACGGTATCATGCTGCGAAGCTCGGCATATAAAAAGGACAAAAGTTTTCCCATATCCGTTCCAAGCATTTTACAGGCATATGTCGGATTGGCATAGCATGTTTCGTAGTTTTTGTCAAAAAGCTCCTCGTAAAGTCCTCTGTTTACACGCCTCAGTTCCTCGATTGCAGCACTATCAAAAAATCCTTCTTCCGCAAGCTTATACGCATTTACAATACGCTCCACAAGCTTTGCAGTCTGCTTAAAATATTCTTGAAACTGCGCGCTTACCTCTGCATTCTGCGCAATTTCCTTGATTCTTTCGTGACAAAGTTCATAACGTTCTTCTATGATTGTCATACTTTTTTGCCTCCTAAAGCCCCAAATATAAAATAAAGCCACTCCCGCATACGGCGATTACATTCAGTACAATCCCGAGCACAGGAAAAAAACGAAAAATATCTTTCTTCAACAGCGCGCGTATTCCTATCACGATGCCGATAACGGCATAAAGCACAGACAAAAAAATCACCATTCCGTATTGCATGGGCGCAACGCCCTTATCGAGGTAGGTGAAATACACAGCCCCCACTACAGACACTACTGCAATCAGTCCAAGAATGGTTGACATAATTCCCAAATGTGGGTTCTTTTTATCCGTGAAAATGTATCCTTCTTTGTTAAATCTTTTAAACATATGCCCGTTCCTTTTTCGTTTTTAAAAATGGGCATTCCGCACGAAATGCCCATACTGCGTCTTAATTTAAAATAAAATTCCCGACTTCCGAGCAAGAAGTCTTCCGCCGCTTATAATGAGCAGCACACCGCTTGCAAGTCCCACTACAATCGAAATCACGCCGACAATTATCGCTAGCGCCCCCGACCGTCCCAGTGTCTTATAAACTTTCTCGTCCATATGAATCCTCCATTCCTGATGCTTGATGCACCACATTTCCCTTTTGCTCCCTTATTTTGCACCATACTTGGCGTAGTATGTATCAATTTCCTTCTTCATCGCGTCATCGATCAGCACTCTGCCGTTGTATGTTTTGTTATAGAGGTGCTCCACAACCTCCTCCATTGTAACGATCGCGCCGGTCTCGATACCGTAAATCTCCCGGATTTCCGCAAGCGCATTCTGCTGTGTCTTACCGCGCTCCTGACGGTTTAAACTTACCATCAGTCCGACCACTTCAACGTTTGCCTGTTCCTTTAATATAGGAAAGGTTTCCTCAATCGACTTTCCCGATGTCGTGACATCCTCAATAATGACAACCCTGTCACCATCATTTAAACTGCTGCCGAGAAGAATGCCCACATCTCCGTGATCCTTGACCTCTTTTCTGTTGGAGCAGTATCGGATATCTCGTCCATAAAGTTCGCTGAAAGCGATTGTCGTAGCGACCGCAAGCGGAATGCCCTTGTATGCAGGACCAAAAAGCACGTCGAAGTCCGTTCCGTAATTGTCATGAATCGCCGTTGCATAATACTGACCAAGCTTTTTTAATTGCGAACCTGTCACATACGCGCCCGCATTCATAAAAAATGGGGACTTTCTTCCACTCTTTAAGGTAAATTCTCCAAATTTCAAGACATTACAGTCCACCATAAACTCAATAAATTCTTTTTTGTACTGTTCCATTCTGCTTTGAAACCTCCTGTTTTTCGATAAGCCCAAAAGCTTACACTAATAACACCATACGCCATCGCGTTTTGGGTGCCTTATTGAATCAAATACCGACACACTTCGCGGGTCGTTTTATTGGACGAAAAGAGATTAATTAGTCTAGCGTTATTCTACCATATAATCTCAAATTTATCAATCAGTTTCGCAAACTGCATTATTCCAGCATCATTCCGATATTCTCTCATATCTTCCCATAATAACTTCTCCTTAAAGCAAAGTCCGTTATCCATCATATTTCTATAATGAATAACGGGCTTCCAGCATTATCTGTATCTCACTTTATTGTTGTTTCCATCGGTTTTTCTTATTTTGATATCTGATATGTCTTTGTGACTTTTCCAGAATAATTGCCAATGCCTTCTATAATTACTTTTCCTTTTCCCGGTTTTAAATTATTTTTGTATGTAACTTTGTAATCCTCATCTTCCCATAGCATTTTTCCGCCATAGTATACATCTATAACCGGTTCGCAAGGCATTCCCTCGATATAATAACTGCTGCCAATTTCAACCGTCGTATAAATATTATTGCCCAATTTCTTCGGAAAAACAGTCAACTCCGCCGATATCGTTTCTTTCGTATAATCAGAGGAAATACTTGTAACATACACTCTCACCTTTTTGCACTTATATCCAAGTAAGTTCATATCTCTGATCGAATCATACGATACTTCATAATCATAACCTTCTCTTAATGATTTCGACCCATCTTTCACAATTGGGTGCATATTATTCAATGATTTCATTAATTGAATTTTCGACAGTTTTGCAATCTTTACTTTTTTGAAATCCTTGGGTACAATCGTAAACGTGCACTCCGCGCTTTTTCCGTAATATTCATTTTTGCCTACGGCATACACAATTCCCACACCAGCATGAACATTGTTTTTGTATACCAGCTTATAATTCTTTGAGGACAGTTTTTTGCCTTCCGATGTAACAGTGACTTTCGGTTTTTGTGCCTTACCATTATAGGTGTATGTTTTTTTTGTATCAACTGTGAGCGTAAGTTTATTGGCATTCGTTTTTCCTTGCGCGTCGATAATATTTAAACTGATTGATGCTTTCGGCGCATTACCATAGTAATTGCCATTCTGTGCCGGCGAAACGGATACTTTTACGGTACCTGGCTGCGCTGTATTGCCTTCGAATTTCACATCATAATCCTCTTTACTGACAGTCAGCACACCATCCTTTACAATAAGCTCCGCTTTAATTGTTTCAGCAAGATCAACGCCCTCATATGCGAGATCTGCAATCGGCTCTATCGTGAGCTTATTCGCTTTCTTTTGCGTTATCGTAAACTGTTTCTCTATAACGCCCTCATATTCACCAAGTCCCGTTATAACAATCGTTCCCTCACCACAGTTCACATTGTTTTCATAGGTAACAGAATAATCGACATTTGGCGATAGCTTCATCGTTTTTACTTTTCCCGCTATTCCGTTTTCATCATAAAGTTTGTAACTGTATTTTACTGTCACCTTCGGCTCAAGTGCGCCTCCGGTGTATACCATAC
>JAIEDW010000421.1 GCA_029067805.1 Lachnospiraceae bacterium | reverse complement strand
CTATTACTTTGGGATGCTGATAACGCAGCGCCTCCTTCAGCCAAAAATATGATGTAACTAAATTTTGCTGCTCGCATCCCAAATTATAACTTGTAATGCCATAATTATTATATAATTCCTGTGGTATAAAGAAAGATGCCGCATGACTGCTTCCAAAGAAAAGCACATCAATTGTATTCTTTTTCACTTCATAGAATCCTACATATGTCGATGTCGTCGGCCACATACTATTATTAAGAAAATACTTTGGCATGATAACTTGATATACGGATTGTACACAAATATACAAAATACATATAAAAATCATGCTTTTTCCAATAAATTTCAAATGGTTTCTCATTAAAAACCTCCGTATATAAAGTCCTGTGCGTTAAATCCTATTCCGTATATTCCAAAAATCATAATGATAATAACCGCGAAAATGTATATACCCCACCGCACATAAAAAGGATTATTCAATATCAATGTTCTAATATGTAATCCTTTTTCTTGTTTCCTACTCACAGATATCAGAATTACTGTCGATACAGTCAAAATACACCATTCTTTCCAGTCCAATCCCATTTTTAATAGTTCATCATCAAAAAAGATCCACGGGTTATATACTGTAAACAGACTCTTTATCATCAGTAATCCGTTTTTCAAACTGTCTGCCCTAAAAACAATCCATGCGAGCGTAACCCAGACAAACACCCCTAAACGCTTTATTGCCGTCCGCACACCCGACTGCTCCGGCAATCCAATTCTGATATACATTCTGTTTTTAATATTAGCGGTAATCTCGCCTACAATCTGATAAACAGCATGCATTAATCCCCAAAACAAAAACTTAATGCCGGACCCATGCCAAATTCCACTGACAAGAAATGTTATTATCAGATTGATGAATTTCGGAATCTTTCCTTTCCGACTTCCTCCCAATGGTATATAAATATAATCGCGAAGCCACTCACTAAGGGATATATGCCATCTTCTCCAAAATTCCTTTACAGACGTTGAGAAATACGGGCGTTTGAAATTATCCACCAATTCTATTCCAAATACTCCCGCTACTCCTTGGGATATTGTAATACATGCCAAAAAATCCGTGTACAATTGAAGGCTATACAAAACACCTCCCACTGCAACATACCATCCCGCGTATTTTTGGGGATTGTCAAAAATGGTATTAACAATGATTGCGGACCTATTCGTAATCATCAATTTCAGGAAAAAGCCCCATAAAATTAATTGTACTCCTTTGACAAAACATTTCTCATCAAATCTATGTCCCTGATAAAGCTGCTCTCCCAACTGCCCATAGCGCGGTATAGGTCCTTGTACTATCTGAGGAAAAAACAAAATAAATAATGCGTACTTGGCAATATTTTTCTGTACACATATTTTCCCTTCATAAAGATCTACAAGATATGATATCATCTGTAATGTATAAAAAGATATCCCGATAGGAGCAATCCATGAAAAATTCAAGTTCCTATTTTTTATAAAAAACCATGGTATAACTGTTATTAAAACTGCAAGTATAATTACTGTTTTCTTTAGCTTGTTCTTTTCCCGGGGATATTTTTCTTTCAAATGATTTATAACCAATCCCATACCGTATGTCACACATATTAACAATACTGCCACCAGCAAAGCCCATGGATTGTCTTTTTGCATATCTAAATAAAAGACAATACTTCCCATAAGCAAAATCACCCAGCGAAAACGTAGGGGAATAATGTAATATAAAAACAATGCTATTAGTAAAAATACATAAAATTCAAAAGATGTATATGTCATATATCCGATTTTCCTTTCTATATCGTATTGCAATTCAAAATACGTATAGACAAGCAACTGCCCATATTAATATAACATATGTGTTTCTCTATAACAACAAAATTTAATTTCGCTTCTTCATCCTCTGCAAAACACCTTACAAATGCTTTCACAAGCGCCTCTTCGTTTTGCATTATATGATCCATATCATATATTTTGCAGCCTGAATAGTAAACACTATATTTTTTCATGCATTCTCCCATTTGCCAATTGCGGAATCAATTAAAAAAAGGGAGCAGTCCTACCTACTCCCTTTTCCAAAGCTTTAATTCACACACTCTCCAATCATGACGCTTTCGCGGCATAGACAGTATCTTTTTATGTGAAATTTTTCACATTTACATCTTTGAAATCATTACAACAGAAAGATCGTAGTCCTCCAAAAAGGTATCAATATCTCTCTCGTCATTGACTTCCATAACCAGTTCAAACACTCCGGTCTGTGGATCAAGAAAGCCTGCTGCCATCTCTCCCGTGGCTGTATTTTTCCGAATCATCGGCTTCTTGTTTCGTACATTCAATTTTTCATGTGCTTCTCTTTTTGCTAATAACATTATTGCTCCCCTTTCAACCCTTCTTCCGTTTCTCCTTATCTGTGCTTTGTGGAATTAAAGCTTTTCGTGGCTATAAACCCCGTTGATAGTCACGTTTTATTATGACCAGCTCCCTCTGTAACATCACACTCTCCTTCTGTGACAGTCCATACGGAACTTAATCACCTTTGTAACCACAGTCTCCCTCTGTCATACCCCAATATTAATTGACATAATTCGACCGTACCATAAAAAGTCTAACATATGTTATTTTATATTGCAATGGTTATTTCGTAAAAAAATAAAAATTTTTAAACTTTTTATGTAAACCTATTTGTGGATATTTTAACATACTTTACCTGTAAAAAAAATATTTTTTTAAATTTCTCTGAAATTTTTAATTTATATATACAAATCAAGGTCTTTTATGATAAAATGAGCGTTAGCAAGGAAAATATGTTACATACGGGCAATCAAAAGCAATATAAGGAGGCTAATTTATGTATAAGCTGCCAACAAAATCCGCAAAACCGGAAATGGTGACTTACGAAGACATTTACAATCAGTCAAGAAAGTTGCTTTTTAAAGCAAATACACGTCTTACACAAGATAATATAGATTTCCTATGTGAACAACAAGTGAATGAACTTGTGCTTGCAGAGCCAAATGAGGTAGATATGCCGCGCTACATGCATCTACAGACTAATTCGCATTTTCAGCGATTTAGTGCGCAATACATGTTGTCGCTCTCTACTTTTACGAATCTTGTGCGTACGCTTGACACGGGTATACAATTAAATCTTTCAAAGTTTTTATCACTGCGCGATGACCTTATGGATGTAGTTATGGACGGCGAACAGCTTCTTGACTACCTCTATAATATGATGCCTGATGAGCACGAAATTACCTATAATCATTGTTTCAACTGCGGTATGATGTGCTACATCTTTGGAAAATGGCTGGGATTCAATGACGAAGATTTAGACAATCTTACACTTGCGGGATTTTTATTTGATGTGGGAAAAACAAAAATTTCTGACGATCTTTTATGGAAACCAGATAAGCTCACACCCGAAGAATATATACAGATGCAGCACCATATCCATTTAGGATATGAACTTTTGAAGGCAAGAGAGCTTCCTCCTCATATCATCAGTGTTATGATCATGCACCATGAGCGGCTTGACGGCAGCGGTTATCCCGCACGGATTGCGGGAGAGCGCATTGATCCGTTTGCGCTGATCGCGGCGATTGCTGACACTTACGAAGCGATGACGCATTCGAGAGCACAGCGTATGGCACTGACTCCGTTTCAAGCGATTCGTGTATTCGAACAGCAAGGGCTTGAAACGAAATACGGCAAAAGTATCACGCCAATCCTTACGCGAATCGCAAAAATGTATATCGGCAGACGCGTGTGTGTGACGGGAAATCTCGAGGGACGCATCACGGAAATCCATGAAGAGTTTCTTTCCCATCCGACTGTTTTTATCAACAATGTGGAAAGCGATCTCCGCACAAAGCAGAATGCGGAAGTTCTGAGAATGATATAAAAATAACATTAAAAAAACGCCAGACGGCGTTTTTTTATTTCTCCTGATCCTGTTCAAGAATCTCTGCAAGATTTTCTTTGATCTCATCTGCGGAAAGTCCGTCTGCATTCTGCAAAAGCTCCTCAAATGACTCCTTTGCTTCCTTGATCTGTTCCGCATCAAACTCATAATTGTCAATATACTCGTGCACGGCATTCAGTATGCTTTCCTGTTCCTCCTGACTGATTCCCAAAGTCTCAGACATCTTATCGCTTGTAATGTACGCTTTTACTTCATTTACCAATGCGTTTTTGATATCATCGCTTACCTGCTGTTTCGCGTCACTTACGGCTTCCTTTACCGAATCGCCTATTTTCTCCCCTAAATCGTTTGCAAGCTCGTCCCCTTCACAGCCTGTAAACGAAGCCATTAACAGTGCAAGTATCGCCGCTACTGCTAATTTTCCCTTATATAATATTCTCATATTCCTTCTCTGTTCCCCTTATTTTTTAGCCGCTGCTGCATCTTCCGGTTGTTCCGCCACACTTTTCTCCACGACAGGCGGCTTCTTTTTCTTGCGCGTCGTAACGGGCTTATCGGGCCATGCCATCGATTTTACACCTGGTGTTGTTGTCTTGATTCTTAAATAGCTTTTCCCATCTTCCACAAATCTTATAATGGAAATATTTTTCCACGCATAAAATTCAAAGGGCGCAAACTCAATCTTAAGTTCTTTGAGCATTCCCCTTGCCTCAAAATTTACCAGTTTTTCATCTACCCGCACAGGCATACAGTAGATATATTTATTGTCCGTGGTATGGATAACGGTCGTCTTAAATACCGCGGATTTATTTTCTTTACTTACCTTTATGGATGCCATTGCCGGCACCGGAATATCATCTACGTTCATATTTCCTCACATTCTGCCGTTTTCACGGCTTTTCTTTCTTTTTGTGGTACTGAACTCCTGTAATCAGTATAGTCCGTCAATGCTTGTATTGTCAAGTTTAACAGGGATTATTACATTTGATTTTGTCTGGGTAAGTTTGAAAATTTTGTGAATTTGTCCCTATTTATTTTTTAGGTATTTATTTTTTTAATATTTTGTGATAAAATGTCAACAGATTTTGTATTTGCCCAAACAGGCAGAAACAAAGTTCTTTTTCAATGATATAAAAAAATATTAAATAAAGGAATGGTTATGAAAATGGCAAAGGACAAGAATACAACTGCTAAGGAAGAATCTGTAGACATCAGCAAAAGCAAAGCAAAGCGTGAGGAGCGCAAAAAGGAAGTTGCAAAGGTGAAACGAAATCGTATGATTTCGCGTATTATAGGCATTGTGATCGCTGTTGCGATTGTGGGCGTTATCGCATTTTTTGCTGGAAAAAGCATTTATCTTGCGGTTATCCGCACCTCGCCAAACACGGACATGAGCGCAGGGCTTACGGCGGACGGCAGAATTGATGGCGTTGATGTTTTTTCGGCAATTACGCTGGTAGATTATGAAAATATTGTCATTCCCGACGAGGAAGTGAACACGGACGAGGAAGTGCAAAAAGACATTGATGATCTTTTGGAAGAGTATAAGGAAATTGACTACGATGTCAGCCTTACCGTAGCGGACGGCGATATGGTCAATATCGACTATGTCGGAACAATTGACGGCGTAGAATTTGAAGGCGGAAACAGTAACAATGCGGGATATGATCTCACAATTGGCTCCGGTTCTTTCATTGATGATTTTGAGCAGCAGCTCATCGGCTCTCATCCCGGAGATGATGTAACAGTGGAAGTGACGTTCCCCGATGATTATCAAGATGATGCTGTTGCCGGAAAAGACGCTGTTTTTGCCGTTTCTATAAACGGTTTGTATGTAGCTCCGGATTTTGATGACGATTTTCTTGTGAACAATGGTCTTGCTACCGACGAGATTACGACTGCTGACGAGTACCGCGAATCGATTGCTAAAAATCATTACGAAGAGAAGCTGAATACATTCCTCTCAACATATATTGTAGAAAATTCAACTGTAAATACGTATCCGAAGAATTTTGTCAAATATACAAAGCAGACTACAAAATACAACGACCAGATGATGATGGATTACTATAATCAGATGTTCTCATCTTACGGCATGGAGGCTTATACCAATGTGTGGGATGTAACTGGTGACGAAGATGAGCTTGCTTATGAAAAATCACTTTCCGAGCGTGCAAAAGACACCGTTAAGGAAGCAATGGTATATCAGGCAATCTTTGATAAGGCAGGACTAACCATCGACATGGAAGCCGCAAAGACTGAAATGAACGAGGAATACGGTGACGAAACGTATGCTGACACTATGGTCACAAATTACGGTGAAGGATATCTCGCGCAGAACGAAATGCATGACGCGGTTTTGGATTATCTTGTGGAGCTTTATAAAAATAAATAGGGTATTATTAAATAAAAAATGAGTTTCGTTTTATGGCGAAACTCATTTTTTATTCCCGCGAACAATTCCCAAAATTACCACTCCAGCTCAAACCCCGAAAACGCATCTTTTTTCTCAAAATGTTCGTCTTTATATTTCAACAGATACGCCTTAATTTCCGCACCGCTGTCTGTCAGATCGGCGAGGAGCGCGTCAAAATTTTCCTCTGTTATACAGCCCGCATTGGCAAACAGTTTATAATATGCAAGGTCGTTTGTATGTTCCTCTCTGATGATTTCCCACGATTCGGGTGCGGTTCTCAGATAAGCGGTCAGTTCGCTTTCCGTCTGCGGTAAGAGTTTATATGGATGCAGAAGTCTGAAATATACGATGCGAAGCTTCATTTTCCGCTTCTCCACAGGATATGATTTAATATCATAATCTTTCCCTTCGTAATCCTCCTCCCCGCATGTCCATAGCTCCTCAAAGCCGTCCAGATCATCTAACTGAATCAGATCAAAAAGTTTTGAATCCCAACGCGCTACCCACGCATCACTTCCAAAATCCAACGGATCAAACAAAAAATAATCATGAAGTGCCGTGACGGCAATGGACATCATTCGTCCTAAACCGAGCGCGTTTAATTCGTCGCGTGCGTTTACGAAAATTTCCTTTAATCGAATGCATCCTAGAAACAATTCCTTTCCACGCGTCAACGCATGATCAGGAATCGTTATCGTGCGAAGCTGTTCTGCATGAGCGAACGCCCAGTCCCCGATTTCTTCAATGGTTTCGGGCAGCGTTATTTCCCGAATAGTTTTACAGCTTAAAAACGCTTTTCGTTCGATTGCAATAACAGTTTTTCCCTCTATCTCTGCAGGAACGTTGATCTTTGTTTCGATTCCACGGTAACGTTTGATGGAAACGCCGTTTTGATATGGTATATATTCCAGTTGACCGCCGCCGTCTGTATTTTTTATCATCTTCGTAAAACTCCCTTGATTCCCTATAACTCCAGATTTTCAATCTCCCGCATAATATCGTCCTCACGCTCATGAAGCATCAAATCCTCGCTGTGTTTTGCGTAATCGACGCTTCCGTAGAGTCCGATAAACCGTGAACTGTACACATTTACGGTAAGCTCCGTGACGAGCACCAGCATTTCATTGCCGTCCATAAATGCCACTTCACTGAAGGCAAATACATTGTGAAGACGCTCCTGTATCTTCGCATTTTCCTCTTTCATTGCGGCTGTTTCCTCGTCGAAACGGCACTTTAACAGATCAAACGGATTCTCATTCTTCTCAAGCCGAAGCTCCTTTTCGCGCGCTTCCAGAAATCGTATGATCCCACGATTCTTTTTTCGATCCTCATCGGAAAGCGTTCCTGCTGCGCTCATCGTTTCCAACAGCTTTTGCTTTGCCTGAATCTGACTTTCTATGATCGCACAAATATCTTTTTTGGCATCATCTTCGGCTCTGTCGTACAATGCCTTAATAATCTTGAGTACGGTCATCAAATCTTTGAGATAATCGGAAGTTTCAAGGTTTTCGCGCATGCCGCTCTCCAGTTTATCCAGCAGCATACCAAGAAGTGAAAGCCGCTCGTCAAATTTCGCAATGCGGGCACGTTCCACCTCCTGCGCGGAATTGGTACCGGCAAGAATCTCGTCTACCTTGTAATCCTTTTTATATTTATTATACAACTCATAATATGCTGTGAATTCTTTCACTATCCGTTCGTTGTGGAGATACTGCCCTACGAGCGTTTCGTCCACTGTAATCCCTTCCTCCTCACTAAGAAGGATCATCGCCGACAAATCTTCCCAGCCTCTCGCCGTCACATAGGATTTTCCGCCAACATTTGTTTCCACACGGTAAAAATCATTCTTTTTCATGTCAAGATACGTCGTGACCGCATTGTGAATGCCTTGCTTTAGCGCGTATTTTTTCCATGTGGCATAGTCCGCCTCCACCTCCACAAGCTTCATTCTATCCATCGTCACCACATCAAACTCACGAACCGATTTATTATACTCGGGCGGATTTCCCGCAGTTACGATCACCCATCCGTCGGGAACCTTATGTCTGCCAAACACTTTGTACTGCAAAAACTGTAACATAGACGGCGCAAGCGTTTCGGACACGCAGTTGATCTCATCCAGAAAAAGGATGCCTTCCTCAATCTTCGAATCCTCCATTACCTCATAAATCGATGCAATAATCTCACTCATGGTATATTCGGAAATGTCAAACTCCATACCTTTGTAACTTTTATGCGTGATAAAAGGAAGACCAAGCGCAGACTGCCTTGTGTGATGCGTCATGGAATAACTCACAAGCGCGATACCCAGTTCCTGCGCAATCTGCTCCATAATTGCCGTTTTTCCGATACCGGGCGAACCAAGAAGAAAGATGGGGCGCTGTCTGACGACAGGAATACGGTAATCGCCGTACTCGTCTCTTTTCAGATAAAGTTTTACAGAATTTTTAATATGCTCTTTTGCCTGTCTGATATTCATAAACAATCTCCCATTTCTGATTTTTTAATCTGTCTTTTCCTCTGCAAAATCCTCAATTTCCTCCACAGGAAGAACAAGCTTTATCGCCCACGGCGGTGTCGGCGGCTTCTCGTAATCATCCTCCAAAAACACAAATGCTGTGTCATAAGGATAGGGCGGCTTGCGTTCCGGAAACACACCATAACCGTCCGTAAAATAGATAAGTCCCTTTAAATTCTCAAATTCGCCGTTTTGAATCGCCTGGTTGACATACGTAAACACTGGTCTGAAATCGGTCGAGCCAAAGCCCTCCAACTGACCCTCTTTCATAAACGCTTCAAATTCCTCATCGTTCGTAATCTTTGTATCACGGCGTACCTCGGAATCACATTGAATGATGTGGATGTTCACCTTTCTGAAAAAGTTTTCACTGCTTTTTAGGATTCCATAAGTTTTATTCAAAAATGCCTGTACCACCTCTCCGCGGCACGAGCCGGATGTGTCGATTGCTACAACAAATTCCTTAATCTTATTTACATCCCGATACTCCAGCGGCTCCACAAGCGGCAGATTGCTGTACAGGGATAGCCCATACGTATAATACACATAGTCAAACTCGTCATCATTGATCTGCATATCCTCTCCGGACACGCTGAAACGCCGCAGAAAATCGCCATAATCATACGTTTCCTTTGTCGCCTCCTCAAGATTTTGCAAGATACTTTTGTCGTCCGATTTATCCTCCGAAAACGATTTCAACTCTGCCTTGATGCGTTCACTTAATTTTTTCCACTGCTCCTGTGTGATTTCAAAATTCTCTGTATTTTCAGCAGTTTTCCAGCTATCATGAATATCCCGCTTGAATAAATTGTGAAGCTCCAAAAGCTCTGTCACGCCCAGTCTGTCATGTTTTAGATTTCGATAAATTCGCTCGGCCGTGAGCGCACCTGTCTTTTTCCGCCATTCGACAAGTGTTTCCTTTCGCTCACTATCGCCTGTGACCTCTATTCCCGATATTCCAAGCGAAAGGATTGCGTTTTCCACTGCCATATCCACAGCCACGTCCCACAAGTCCTGCTCCATTCGTCCATAGCGGTAGGAATGGCTGAAAATACAATGCATCAGAATATGGAGATGCGTTCTGATAATACTGTTCGGATTCTTTTTATAAAGGCTTAGAATGGTCGCGGGATCGTAGTAAATGACTGCTTCACCAGGTGCGTTTATCTCACATAAAATGCCCTCTGTTCCCGCTTTTTCCGCAAGCTTGATTCCCGAAAGCGCCACATCGAGAAACCGCAGATTGACCAAAATTTTATCCCGCGATAATCCCCATATCCGCGACGCAATTTCTGACACTTGTGTCATGTTTTGCCTCCACCAACAATACCTAATAATTTAAGATTTCTCCGCTACACGCCTTTTCCAAAATTGCCACCACATCGGCACCCTCCGTGTCAAGTCCTTCAGCACACACAAAATGCGTATTTTCCACGCCATAGAGTCTGCAAAGCGCATCCGCATAATCGAACCCGAAATTGCAGTCCCCTATGTAAGCACCGCTTGTCGTGACATAATACATATCCCGCGCATGGGTAAGTCCTATCGGCGCCCCGTCCTCAGCATAAGTGAAAGTAATCCCCACTACGCTTGCCAGTTCAAAAAATATTTTCAACACGGCGGGAAACGACATATCCCAGTACGGCGCAGCAATCACAAGCATATCGGCATTTGCCACCGCATTTGCATAATCAAACATCGTATCATTCGTCTGTCCCGCCGCCAAAAGCTCCTTGCGCCGTTTTAAGCGTTCATAGTTTAACGGCAGCATGTGCTCTGTCGATAAGCGGATCTCCTCTATTTGAAATGTCATATCAAGGCTGTTTGCCTCACGGATACGCTCTAAAAGCTGCTGTGCCAGCGCAAGCGTTCTTGAGTCTTCTCCGCGCACACACGCGTTTATAAAAAGTAATGTCGGCATTTCGTACTCTCCTTATACCGAAAACGATTTCTTATGTTTCAGTATATCATAAATCAGTAAAAGAGTGAAACTTTTTCGTTCCGACGAGGATTAATATTCCTATCAGACTTACGCCTAAGAGCGCAAATACTGCAATCATCACGCGCCCAATCGGTGTTTTTGTGGGTTTGTTGACCAGTTGCACAAATTTATCCGTGGTGACAAGAAAATCCGCTTTTGCCTTCTTTTCCCCTTGCAGCGTTCTGATCTCATTTCCTGCCGCGTCTGTCGCACAATATAAAAGCGATACTTCCTCCTTGTGCTCACCAATGGTAATGACCGCGGTGTCACCTTCCTTTTCAATCAGATCAAAATAATCCCAGCGTTCCAGTACTTTGTTATCGCTGTTGACAAGGGTAATCTCCGCATTCGCAAGCTTGAAATTGTCATCGGCGGCAATACGAACCTCTTTCGATGCTGTATCATAAACCGCATTGTCTTCAATGCCCTCAATCATCACGCGAGGCAGCGTATTGTCAATAACAAACTGTATTTCCTCGCCGTTTAACCGCAGCAGATTGTTTACCTCATTTCCCGCTTTATCTCTGGAATAGATGCCCAGGCGGTATGTGCCCTCAAGCGCAAACGCTTCACGGTATACCGTGTAAGTATAAATGTATCCCGTGTCCTCATTTCCTGACACCTCCACACCATAGCGCACAGATGACGGCAGCGCATTCTCATTTCCACGTAAAGGTCTGCTTCCCTGTTCTCCATAGATAATATCGGTATTGTGCGACAAATACAGCTCGAAATCCTCCACTTTATCCACGTTCATTTCAATAATCTTAATGTCCTCAAATGTCGCAAAGCTGTTATAATATTTTTCCGTAACGCGCGCCAAATCCGTAATATCATACGCGGAACCACGCCTGTTGAGCGAAAACCGATACGTCAGCTCCGATACATTTCCTGCCTCGTCTGCGGCATTTACTGTAAGATAATAAATATCGTCCGGCTTTGCATCCAGCCCGTTTAACGTGTATACAAAACCACCCTCTGTAAAGCCTGTGGCAATATCGGAAGCAATCTCTACCGCTACACCTTTTCCTGTTGAGAGCGTGATTGCTGTTCCCAAAGGATCCATATTGGCATCAAGCACGGTAATCACAGGCACAACCTCGCCGGAATTTGCGGAATCATTTTCCACTCCGGCAATCGCAATTACAGGCGCAGTTTTATCAATAACAAACGATATCGGCATTTTTGCCTGATCCTCTGCAGCAATATCATTTCCTGCCAAGTCTTTATATTCACAGGAAAGACTGCACTCACCCTCCGAAAAAAACTGCACTTTTATGACATGCGTGTCATTATGATGCTCCCATGTTCCTATCTTCCCCGCAGGCTGCATATTAATCCAGACGTCTTCCGCATTGAAATTATGCTCCTCCACCGTGATTACCGCTGTCTGCGTTTCGTTAAAATAATGTGTCTCCAAATCGTTGTTTTCAAGCGCTATCGCGACGCTCGGCATCGTCTTGTCAATCGTGAAAGGCTCCGCGTTCTTTTCCTCAGCATCATTATCTGCCAGATCACGACAGTTTACGCACAGCGTATAATCACCGTCCGCTGTAAAATCCATGTAAGCATAATGGTCATTTTTATCGCTTTGCCATTCCGATATCACGGGCGAAAAATCCTTTCCATCCTTTGTTACCTTGATTTCAACAAGCGCAGCGTCAAAATTTAATTCCGTAATGTTTATTTTTGCCCTTCTGTCTGCATTATAATACCTGCCGTTTCTCGCATTTTCGTTGTCAAACGTAATTTCAATTTCGGGCTTTGTCACGTCAATTTTAAGCTCTCGCGTATATGTGCTTTCATTTCCGGAGCGGTCAACGGCATTTACCGTCATGGATACTTGATTTCCCTCGTTTCCCTTTGCGTCAATGGTTTCCTCAAACATAAAATCCTGTGTTTTTGTAATGGTATCCTCTGAAACGGTTTCTTCTGTGCTCGAAAAAAGCTCCTTGTCCGAAACAAGATTCGTACCGTTGACATTGATCGTTTCCGTCACTGATTTCAGCGCCGCACAGTTTTGATCGGTCGGTGAATCCTTGATGCTGATTGTCACCTTTACATCTTTGTTGAAAAATCCATGCTTATTAGCACCCTTCGGTTCCAAAATCAGTTCCGGCACACCATCTCCCGTGGGCGCCTCGTTGTCCACTACAAGCCCTCTTGTCCAGCCCTCCGTTGCATTGCCCGCACCGTCTGTCGCTTTAATGTAAAGCAGGCAGCGCATGTTTGGCTGAATCCGGAACTGTTCCGCATCCTCGCCCGGCGTACTATTCTTCCATTCTCCAATCTGCTTCGCCTTTAGAATCTTGATGCTTTCTTTTCCGCTGATTCCGTAATCCGCCGTTGCCTGACCAGTTATTCCCTCCTGATAAAATTTCTCATACAAAAGCGTACTCTCATTTCTAAGCGCCTGTTCCTCGTCCGCCAAAATCAACTTTAAATCTGTTGGCTCGTTACAATCTATTTTGTATGTGATAAGCTCCTTTTCGCTTTCGTTTCCTGCTGCATCCGTAATCCAGTATTCCAGCGTATAAATTCCATCATTGGGAAAAGTAATCTGAAGGCTTGAGAGATCGTCTTTCATCTCCGTAAAACCTGTAAAAGAACTATCTTCTTCCAGTATCTTTACACCGATGCTTGCCGTTTTGTCCGCAACAATTGATGTGATATGCTCCTTTTCGTCTTTTCGATTGAGATTATAATGAATCGTGATCGGCGCGGCATACTCTCCAGAAGTGACACCCGTGTCATATTTTGGATATTCGAAATCAAGAACAGGACGATCGGATGCGATGTTATACCACTCATTATGACATTTTTTGATGTCCGCGTTCGTCTGAACAACTGACTTTTTTTCCGCCATGTTCTGCCATAAAAGGACACGTTTTTTGGCGTATGTTTTATTCTTTATGCCCGCTTTCGATACGCCTCTGAAATAATAATACCCATTTTGATTTGTCGGAATTTCACCGTCACCTATCGAAAAAAATGCTTTTCCGTCCTGTCTGATTTTAAGAGGATGCCACGCGTCCTCATTGACTGCTTCCCCGCGAAGCGCCGCCCCGATACTCTGGTAGGCGTATTCCACGCTGTATAATCCTGCGCGGTATCCATCAAATTTCTCTGTCGATGCGTTGTTCTCCTCTTTCGGCTCTTCCAAAATCGTAAACTCTATCATTTTATTGGTCCAGTTTTCGCCCTCCGCATCGTATACTTCTCCGTTTGATATGGCTAATATCTCAATATCGGGCGGTGTGTTGTCTACGACTACTTTGATAAATTCATTCGCTTCATTTTTCAAGCAAGTCGCTTCACTTTCATTTCCTGCCCTGTCAACTGTACGCACCGCAACTGCATCATAAATACCATTTTCCAAAGAAAGCGTAAAATCGGCTCTGCTTGCTGCTTTCTCAAATTTCACCAGCGTTTCCCACACAACATTATTCTCTGCATTCAGATCTGTCGTATATTCAACTGCTGCTATTCCACTTCCGGAATCTCTGCATGAACCTTTGAGAACAAATTTTTCAGCAAAATACTGACTGTTTTCCGTGCTTGCCGGCGTATAGTAATCATCGTCCGGAACAAAGGTAGTAATCTCGGGAGCCGTTCTGTCTATTCCCAGATTAAAATTTTCTACACAAGCTGCTGCTCCTGTGGCATTGTTTTCCGCCCAGAAGGAACAACGCATTATCTTCTGATCTTTTTCCGTCTTTTGAAACAACGCTTCCGCCGTGCACACACCTCCGTATCGCACCATTAATTTCTCATAATATTTAGCGCCTGTTTGCGTCAGACCAATCTGCACTTGACCGTTGACCCAGTTATCGTGTGCCGCAAGGTATTTCTGCCATTTTTCAAAACTAGTAAATCGCTCCTCTTCCTTGTTTTTTTCATTGATGACGCAGATAACAAAATCCTCATCGCGAAGCGGACTGTTTTCTACTGTAATGTCGATTTTCCAGTCCTTTTCAAGCCATGTACCGTCGTTTTCCACAGTAACAGTCAGTGTTGTCTTACCAACACCCTTTATTATCAAAGGAATCCTACCATCCCTTACGGTGTATTCTTTTGAAACATCTGCCACTGCCACGGTTTCATCTGTGGAAACAACATGACAGACAAGCTTTTCATCTATATAAGAATCCAGATCAGAAGAATCTAAGTCAAAAGCCGGATATTCATGCAAAGATGTTTTATCCCGTTTAAT
The DNA here is from genome assembly GCA_029067805.1 of Lachnospiraceae bacterium. Classification (GTDB taxonomy): domain Bacteria; phylum Bacillota; class Clostridia; order Lachnospirales; family Lachnospiraceae; genus COE1. The sequence continues at coordinate 7,603 of JAIEDW010000421.1, read as the reverse complement.
GTAGAGAAATGGCGAAGTATGATAATCGGTACGATAGTCATAAACACCCTCTTTGTCTGCCGACAGGATGAAATTCATTTTTGCGTCAAGTGAAATGATAGCCAATGCTTCTTTCGTTGAATTCTCCTCTGTCGGCCATTCTTCGGACGATATTTTCTCCATGGAGGCTTCTTCTGATGACAATGCTTCCATAGAAATTTCTTCCATTAAAATCTCTTCTGGCAAAGCTTCTTCATAAGATAATTCCCCCTCATCCGGTTCCGCAGGTTGTACAGTTTCCACAATCTCTGCCACTTGTACCGGTACATCCCCCGCTGATACCTGTGTTTCCCTTGGTGTTTCCTCCTCTTTCTCCTCAGTTTCACTCTGGTCATCAAAGTTGATTTCTTCTCTGAAAACCATTACCCTCTTTAACGCCTGCACATTTTCCATCGGAAGCATCCCCACTACTCCTGCCACTGCCAATACCAATGCAAGTATTTTTCGTAATGTTATGCCTCTTCGATTCTGTTTTTTCATCATGTTTGTACCTCTTATTTTCCTATAGTAAGCTGCCCAAAGCGGCAGACGGTACTTAACATAACCGATATTAACACTGTTTGCAATGGTACTTTGGTACTAATTTTATTTGAACGCCTTTTTATCAATCAAAAAAACCACCCTTATATACTTTCACCAAGTATCTAAGGGTGGAAAATTTATCTTATTTCTATCAATTAAATCTCATCTGCGATTGGCGCTGTCGTTACAACGGATGCAACAACTGTTACGACTACCGCAATAATGATGATCAACATACCGCCTAAAAGAAGCATCACTGCTCCTCCGCCGTTATCGGCATTTTCGCTCGACGCTGCTTCTTCGTTCACAACAGCTACATTACCCTGTGCTTCCGCCGCCTGTACGGTTGACACTCCCATTGAAAATACGGAAATGATGATTCCAATCATCAGTGCATATAAAAATTGAAATGAAACTTTCTTCATTGTTACAACCACCTTTTTTATTTTTTGTCCTTGCGGACTTCGTATCTACAATTTTAGCATATCTATTGTGAAAAGTGAATAATATTTTGGAAGTTTTTTCAAAATTTTCCACTTTTTCCACGATTTTAATCTAATTGCACAACGCTTCCGCCTTTGACCTCCACAATCTGGTCATCCTCAATGGCAAGCCATAAACTCTGCACACACGGATTGTATACAAACGAGTTATCCGCCGCAAACTGTGCCATTTTCACCACATCCATGTAATCTACGATTTCAATATTCGTAGCATACCAGATATCGTCACGTCCGCCCGCAAGCGCGCAGAAGTCCTCAATCACATTCCAATTGTTGTTTTTTTCAAACTCAATACTATGTCCCCACACATACATCAAGCGCAGATACTGTTTTTTCTTGTCCTCCACAAACTGCTGCCCAAGCTCCATAAGCTTGTAATCGTGGTGGCAGGTCGCTTTCCAGCGCAGAAAATCCTCCGGCATGTCAAAACTTTCACTGTTGCCGACCACTCTGCCGTATCGGATTCCAAGCTGTGGCAGCATATCACAGATTTCTTTTGAAAACGAACCGTTCGGGTAAGCAATTCCGCGCATTGGATAGCCCATGATCTGCTCTAACTTGATTCTGTCATCAATCACCTCACGCGCCACACTGGTAAGCGGACAACGCGCGATCGTTGGATGCGATACTGTGTGGCATGCAACTTCATGCCCTTTGTAAAGTTCGCGGTATTCCGCCTGCGGAATACGCACGGGATCACCCTCCATACCGCTGTTTACATTAAAAGTTCCCTTGATTCCATGCTTGTTGAAAAGCGCTACAAGCCGTCTATCCTCGTGCTTTCCGTCGTCATAACTCATTGTAAGCGCTTTATGCTTTCCTCCTGGAAAACAAGCGTATACTTTTTTGATATATGTCCTCATTTTTTGTTCATGCTCCTTTCAGAAACTATTTTATTTCATGTGAATTTATTCACAATGTTGCCCGGTTTAACCTTATCAGCGGCTCACCTCACGGGTATTTTTCTCGAAATGCGCTACAAGTTTTCTCGCTTCTTCCTCGTCGGCAGCTTCCAACGCTTCAATAAACTCTTTTAACGGCGTTATCGTCTGCTCGTCCGCCATCGCCATCGAATGTTTCAAGCTGACAATATAATCGTCTATACACTCGCTAAACTCAAAGGATACCCTTTCATCATTTAACATGGATATATTTAGCGTGTATGCCGTGTTTGTCCACTCCACGCCCTGCGTTTGTCCGCATAATTCTTTTACACGCCGCAGAAAATGCATTCCCGCTTCCGTTCTGTCAAGCACGTCATCGAGAGAGGCACCAAGAAACGCAAAGTCATCTTTTGATACAATACATTCGACCTTTAGGTCTGCTTTTTTGTGATATTCCATATGTCGATAACCTCTTTATTCCATATAGGCTGTCCGCATGTTGTCGGGTTTACGGTTATTCTTATTATAGATGTTTTGGAGAGGTCTTTCAATTATTTTTCGAGGAAAAGTTTGTTAAAATTTTATCTGCTTTGAGAATAAGAAAACCCCCTCGGGAAAATTGTTCCCGAAAGGGTTTTTCGATTTGATTGTTTATTTCTCTACAATCTTAAATTTCAGTACCTTTGTACCGTAAAGTTCGCCAATACCTTGTACGGTAACCTGTGCCGTTCCTTTCTTGGTATTATTCTTATAAGTTCCCGGTACAATCTTAATATTTGTGCCGAGCCTGTAGTTGGTGCTGTTGGGGGTGTTGATATACGTATCGATCTCTCTCTGCGTAATCTGTACAGGGTTTCTTCCGTCATAGCCTAACGGAGCTGTCTTCTCCAGATTCTTATCCATTACAAATGTCTTTTCTTTTGCAAGGTTTGCTGCCACCCTGTAAGAAACTATCTTTGAACCTTTGTAATTCGAATTCGTTTCGTCTTTAGGTTCAATCACAACGATTGGAGCATTTGTTTTCTCATCTATCTTGAGCGTCATCTTGTAGTCCTTATCAAGCTTAAGCTTCGCGCCTGATGTGTCTGTCACTGCCAGAGTCTTTGCGAGAGCAGCCTGCTCCTTGCCTGCCTTCGTTGTCTTGTCTAATACAACATCCGAAGAAACAGTGATGCACTTCTCAAAATCGGCCTGAGCAATTTTAATCTTGCCTTCAATAGCGATATTCTTTCCGGTGCATCCGTTCTTGCCCGAAATTGTAACCTCAACATCCGTTCCCGCTGCTTTCGTCTTCTCACCATACACATACTTCGCAGTAAAGTCTGTGCCCTCTTTCAGTGTGTATGTATCGCTGCCCTTCTTAGCAGTAATGGTTCCAAGCTTTGCACCCTTCGGTGAATAGTACATTGTCTGATCAGCCGCGTTGATGGTCAGCTCTTCTAATTTAAGCGCCGTTATCGTATAGTCAGTTGACCAGCTGCCCGAAACATTGTTTCCGATACCCTTTACGGTCACGGTTGCCTTACCTGCCTTGGCATTGTTCTTATAGGTTATGGTATAATCCCTGTCTTTCTTTAATTCTACCACGTTAGGCGTCGTGCCTACGGTTACCTTACAGCTCTTAAGCTCAATGCCTACGCCGTTTCCTTTGTAATCCAAATTGTCGGGATTCTCATAAACTACTTTCGCTGTCGCTTTTTCCGGATTCTTGTCCTGGTTCTTGTTGAGCGCTGCCTTCTTGATGTTAAAGGTAAATGTCTTAGAACCTGCATATATTGTCTGATCCTCATCTGTAGGCTTAGGAGGCTTCACCGAAATTGTCACGGTTGCCTTACCTGCGTTTATATTATTCTTGTATGCATAATTGATTCTGTCTCCAAGCTTTGTTACAAGACCATCCTTATCCTTTTTGGGATCAGCATCAAGCTTCGGTTCAATCGCAGAACCTGTGTAAACCGCAGTCTTTGCCAATGCATCAAGACTTACCTTCGCCTTGCTGAAGTCTACAATCGAAGTATCTCCCTTAGCAGGCGCAGAAACTACCTTGAACTTTGCCTCTTTCGTAGGAGATTCTGCAATTTTGTAGGTTTCTTCCATTCTTCCGTTGTTATCTCTTTCAAGTCCAGTAAGCGTTACAGAGTAATAACCATCTGAATCCGGTCCCGATACATCTGATACCGAGTAGTCAAGTCCTGCGACAAAACGATATCCTTTATATGTTACATAAGTTTCCGGCTTGATTGGATCGGTTGCTTTCTTCTGAATAACCGAAGGCACTACTACCTCACAATCATCAAGTGTTATCGCAACCGGATCTTTGGGTTTTTCCGAGTCGTCCGATGTATTACCGCCCGAAGAAATCGTATATGTAAAGGTTGCAACTTCACTGTACGTATCACCCTTCTGAGCTGCTGCCTTTATCGTAACTGCTTCTGTAATCACAATTCCGGCAATCGGATTGTAAGTCTTGCGTGTGTCGCTTGCGATCGGGTCACTTCCGTCTGTCGTGTAATAAATTTGCTCAACGGTATCGTCTGTTACGTCTAATTTTACAATCGTTCCGCTCTTTACCGGCTCTGAGCCATCCGGGGTTGCCGTAGGTTTTACAACCACACCCTCCTCGAGAACCGTGTAATGACATTTGAACGCATCACTTGTTAAGTCGCCTGAAACTGCCACTGCCCAAATATACGTTTCTTCCTTGATTTGGATTGGTGTACCTGTGTATTCTTCTCGTTTTGTATTACTCTCGTCAGCAGGATCTGTCAGACCGCTTTGTGTAGCGCTTATCGTATAGTAAATCTTTGCTCCCTTGGAAGCTGTCAGCGTAACCGCTCCTCCAGTACTTGGAAATGCCGTTCCATCGCCCGGCTCTATTGTTATAGTCGGTTTTACATTATATTGAAACGTCACAACAGAACTTTTGTTTGTGTCTTTTACAGAAATTGCCTTAATCGTGGTTGTTTCACTGATCACAATCGCCTGATTTCTGTAAAGCAAGTTGCTGTCTACCTCCGGCTCGCTTCCGTCAATCGTGAAGTAAATCGCTGCCCCGTTTGTAGCGCAAGTCAGTTTTACGGTTGTTCCCGCTGCTACTGTACCCGATTCTACTGTCGCTGTAGGCGCTGCAATCAGGTTTGCGAGACTCTTTACCGTGTACTCAAATACCGCAAGATTACTTGTTGCATTTTCCGTCTTTGCAATTGCCTTAACGATTACTGTCTTTTCCTCATTACCGAGAGAAATCTTTGTGCCTTCTGTATAAAGCTCACTATCCTTGCCTGTCGGATCCTCGCCGTCCACGGTATAATAAATCTTTGCACCTTTCGTATCACATGATAATGTGATGGTTGTTCCCGTTTCCACATCACTTCGTTTCTCACTGGAAACTGGTTCTCTTACAACCTTTGTATCATCATAAGTCAGGTATGCAGGGGTCCAGCCATCAAAGAATACGGTTTTATCATTGACAGGATTTTCCGTTTTATACTTCATCGCCCTGACAGTGCCCGATTTTATTGTTACTGGTGTTCCGTCTGGTAATGTCGTGTTATACTCTGCGTAATTCGGATTATCCTTTGCACTTGCACCCGACATATCCTGCCAAGCACCATCTGTAATCAGATCTGCGCTTTCCTGTATTGTATTTACATAAGTTACTCTTGCGTTTGCTCTCCACGGTCTTCCCAGATCTCCGAAGCCGTTATTCAGCTCTTTGCCGCGCGTTATCGTACATCCCCAGAAAAGATAACCATGCTCTGAACCAGCCTGATTTACTGCAATGATACCACCGTCGCTATTCTTTCCTCCTTCTTTTACGCTGTAACCCGCGAAACTAAGCTTACAATTTTCATATACGGAATTGCTATCACCAAAGAGGAAATCCGTGTTACCCTCTATGAAGCAATCCTTGAAGTATGAATGCACTCCGTTGCTTCCTGTATAAACTGTATCTTGACTTCCGTAAAATTCACATTTATAGAATTCTGCCTTATCAGCATCCAAAGCAATTGCCGCTGCACGCTCTACGGCTGCTTTGCTTCGAATTTCCGCTACGGTTGAATTGATACGCCTTACATACGTAGCTTTCGAGTCTGTTCCTTCTGTATGAAGTTCTACACCGTCTGCAATTTCTTCCTCTGTGATATATCTGCTGAATGAGTTCTCAAACACGATATTCTCAGCCCTAAAATCGGAGGCTGTAACTCTTACGGCACATCCCCATCTGTCGGCATTGCCCTTTTCATACTTATCATGTGCTCTTTCTTCATCGTAATAACCATTCTTTGCACTGTAGTACGCATAACCGATACCATAGTACCAAGTGAGCAGTACATCACCCTTGGAAGGCTCGTCATTTGTAAATGTAAGGTAAGGTACATTTACAATAATCTGCTCTCTGTATGTCCCAGGCGCAATATGGATTGTAATACGCTGCGCCTCACTTGTAGGTGTCGGCATACGCTTTGCTGCCTTGACAGCTTCACTTACAGTATTGAAGTTATTCTTCTTGCCCGGATATCCTACATAAAGGTTTGCTGCTCTTTCAAGCGCACCCTCTGTAGCGGTAGACACAAACATCAAGTCTTTGTATACATCTTCACCGTTTACAACCACATGCGTCCGTGTCGTATATCCGGTTACCACAGCCTTTGCAAGATATGCGCCATCTCTTAGTCTGACAGTATATGCACCATTCACAATTGCTGCCTTATATACATAATTACTGTCTTCTGCACCTTCCTCGTTTAGCAACGTAAAGGTCAGTTCGGTAACCTCTGCGTCCTCTAATCCGATAAAGCCGCCGCTTACCGTGTATGTCGGTTTCAGACCTACCTGAATATCATCCGTAAGATCTGCAGTTGCATTTACAACAAGCGCGCTCTTTATCTCATAATCGTCGACGCCACTTAATTGAAGCTTATATTGCACATTCAATTCCAGTTCCGCTTCAAAGCTTAAGTCTTCCTTAATGTCAAGTCTTACAGGATCTGCTTTTGAATCTTCAGGCGGTGTCATCATAATCGAGAGTCTTCCCGTATTATAGTCTGCTGCAAAACCCGTAATCTTACCGGAGTAAGTGCACATATTCTTTGCTTCAACTGTCAAGCTTACATTTGTTATACCGCTTGCAATGTCATCCTCTGTCGGCGTTATCGTCTTGCCTTCACTTGCAAAACCGTATCCCGGTGCGCCGGACAACACAGCTGTATACTGATATCCCGGAGCTAATGATACAGTGAAGTTTGTTCCGTCTAACTCAGCAATGCTCTCAGCACCCGTAGTTTCATTTACAAATTTTACAGTGTGCCCTGTGCCTGTGTATGCACCAAAATTGATGGTACCGCTTACATTTACGCTGGGGATACGCATAACCCTGTTATACATGGGTTTTCCCTTATTTTCACATTCCGGCCAGATTTTGTAGATACCTGTATGCTCCGCTGTAAATACAAGCTTTTTGTATACTCTGCCGGTTGTGCTGCTTAACGCCTGCTTATCATGCTGACCATTTCCTTCAAAATGATAGGTAATCGGTCCCGGATAGCTCTCTTTACTAGCATCGTCAGCCGCATGCTGTCCCGCATAAAGCACAATCGTATCACCGGCCGCTGCTTTAATGGTTATATTTCTTGTATTCGCCTTTGTAAGATC
>JAIEDW010000420.1:4438-12293 GCA_029067805.1 Lachnospiraceae bacterium | reverse complement strand
ATAATATATTAACCTCTAAACCCCATATTGTCAATATAAATACCCCGTATAGATATTTTAACATATCATTTGCCCAAACTACAATAATCAAAAGGGGTGTGTGAAAAATTTGTACTTATAGCACAAATTTGCAAGCAGAGAAAGGAGTATAGTTATTTATATGGACTATAAGAAGTTAGGCGGAAGAATACGAGAGGAACGTTTGAGATTAAATCTTACACAAGCTCAGCTTGCAGAAGCCATTGATATATCTGATACCTATATGGGTGCTATTGAACGAGGAGAACGAAGCCTCACATTAGATACACTTGTGAGGCTTGTTAATAGACTTGGCGTAACGGTTGATTATATGCTTGCTGATTCTGTTTCCGGTAATGATTCTAAAATTTTGGAACAAATTCAACAGATTATTGACTGCCAGCCATTGGAACGTAAACAGATGGCAGTCAATGTATTACGCACAATTTTTTCTTATTTCGAAAAAGAAGATAAATAATAGATTATTTTAGATCCTCTTTATTCGCACGCAGATTTCTTATAAAATCTACATCATTAATTAACCGTTTTATAGCAGCATTAACAAGGAACTCAATTGATATAGAGTATTCAAGCGAAAGGATATGTAGCCTGTCATATAGCATGGGATTGGTAAGTTGAATTGTAAAAGTCTCTGTTACATTACTGCTTTTTCTGTTGGTGTTTTTGTTTTCATTAATCATTTTCAAAACCTCCTAAAATAAATGTATCCCTATACCACAAATGGCACAGGGATTGTTATAATATTATAATAAGAATAGTGATGTTTGTAAGGGACTTGTTTTTTTCTTTATTCAGACGCATAATATTTATGAAGAAATGCTATACAACTTTTACGAAGAGGAGATTAAATTTAAATGAAAGAATTAACAATCCGTCGCGCAAAGGAAAGCGACATTCCCATAATTAATAAATTACTTTATCAAGTGCTGAAAGTACATAGCGATGCGCGTCCCGATTTATTTAAACCGGGTACAAAAAAATACACTGACGAAGAATTAAAAGAAATTCTTGCAGACGACAAAACACCAGTTTTTGTCGCGGAAAAGGACGGAAGTGTTTTGGGCTATGCGTTTTGTGTGCACCAGCAGTATATCAACAACAACAATATGACGGATATCAAAACACTCTACATTGATGATTTATGTGTCGATGAAGCTGCGCGCGGCGCACACATCGGAAAAACGCTTTATGAGTATGTGATTGATTACGCAAAAAAACAGGGTTATTATAATGTAACGCTCAATGTATGGGCAGATAATGTAAATGCAGCAAAATTCTATGAAAAGATTGGTCTGAAAGTCCAAAAAATAGGCATGGAAACCATACTATGATAAAGGCAGACGTATGACAAAAGATACGGTTTCCCCTTCGCTGCTTGCAGTAATGATTCCGCCGTGTAAGTTTACAATTTCTTTTGCGATGGCAAGACCAAGTCCTGCGCCTCCTGTGTTGGAGGTGCGTGCTTCGTCTAAGCGGTAAAATTTTTCAAAAATAGTGGACAGCTTTTCCCGCGGAATCGTTTTTCCTTTGTTTTGGAACGTGATGACAATTTCACTGTCTTTTTCTTCGGCAGACAGGATAATCTCGGTATTGGGGAAACTGTAAGCGGCGGCGTTTTTTAGGACATTGTTAAATACCCGCGCCAGCTTGTCCGAATCACCTCGGACAGACAGATTTTCGTCGGCATGTAGAACGACGGTATTTCCGTTTGCGGCAAGAATAGGCGAAAGCTCGTCTGTAAGCTGCACAAGCATATAATATAAATCAATCGTTTCTTTTTGCAAGGTAATCTGCTGCAGATTATAGCGTGTGATCTCAAAAAATTCGTTGATCATTTTTTCCAGACGATAAGCCTTTTCCAGTGTGATATGAACATACTTTGCCCGTTGTTTTACAGGCATATCGGGAGCCTCTTCCAAAAGGCTCAGGTAGCCGATAACGGAAGTCAGCGGTGTGCGGATATCATGCGCCAAATACATAACCAAATCGTTTTTTCGCTGCTCGGCGAACTGCGCTTCCATGGAGCGCTGTTGTAAGGTTTGTCGAACCATGTTCAGTTTTTGCTCAATGGCGGACATTTCCGGAGGAAGAGAGATTTCGTCTTCATCGTTGAGCAGTGCGTCAATTTCCTGATTGATCAGACTGAAATACTTGGTAAATTTATTTAAAAGAGAATAAAGTAGCACGATAAATGCAACAAAAATTGTCGTAATCCATACGAAATCTTTGTGATTGCGAAATATTTGGCTGTATAAATACTGCCCGACATCGGACTTAATGCCAAAATAACGCCACAACGCTGAAACAAGCCATGTGCCGCCTTGATTGTGCCAGATGGTTTGATAAATCATATAAGTGATAATGCACGCAAGAAGCGCCGTGCCCAAGAGCTGTAAAAGCATTTTGGTTTTCAACTGTGAAAAATCTGTTTTATGTGTCGGTTTTTTGTTCTTGTTTTTATCTGTTTTCAATTTTATATCCCACTCCCCATATTGTTTTGATGTATTTTGGATTGTCTATGGTATCACTCATTTTCTCGCGCAGGTGCCTAATGTGGACGGTGATGGTATTGTTGCTTTTGCTGTAATATTCGTCCTGCCATATTTCGTGAAACAATCCTTCCGCGCTTACGACCTCGCCTTTGTGTTCCAGTAAAATGCGAAGAATGTTGAATTCAGTCGGCGTCAAAATGAGCGGTTTTTCATTCAGGGTGCATTCGTGTGTTTTAATATTGAGGATTAATCCTAAATGTGTGAGAATGAAATCCGATTCCGCTGTGTTTTGCTGATTGTAGGTTTTGTATCTGCGTAGCTGTGCCTTTACTCTTGCAACCATTTCAAGCGGACGGAAAGGCTTTGTGATGTAGTCGTCCGCGCCAAAGGACAGCCCTGTGATCTTGTCGATTTCTTCGTCCTTTGCGGTCAGCATAATAATCGGGTAAGTATGCTTTTCGCGTATATGCTGGCAGATTTTAAAACCGTTGACATCCGGCAGCATAATATCCAAAATGGCAAGATCCGGTTTGTTTTCGTCAATAAATTTGACGGCGTCTTTGCCGGAATAAAATTTGTGAACGGTGTAATTTTCGTTTGTCAGATAGAGTTCGATCAAATCTGTAATTTCCGGTTCATCGTCTACGACAAGAATGCTGTTCAATGTGGAAAATCTCCTTTCTGTTTTATATAGATAACTGCGACGTTATTTTTATCATACCAAATCGGAGAGAAAAATTTCTTAATATTTTCTTAGGAAAGAAATTATTTTATTTTAAAATTCCTCAAATGGTTGTTTGATAAGATGATTATCGAATAAAGGAGGGGGAGTTTGTATGCGTAAAAGATTTTTTCTTTTATGGTTTGGAATTTTTATTGGAGCAGTGCTATTGATTGCAACAGTAATGACAAAAATATATTCGACACATTTAGCAAATGTGCCAGAGATTTCTTTTTCATCTGCCGAAAAGGTGGATATAGAGGAACAGATTGCGGAGGAGGAGTGGTGTCTGATTTTGGTGAATAAGGAGCATTGTATTCCCAATGATTATGAGGTGGAGCTGGTGGAGCTGTCAAACGGGCAGTGTGTGGACAGGCGCATTTATCCTGCATTACAGGAAATGTTCGATACGGCAAGGAGTGAAGGGATTTATCCTGTTGTGGCGTCGGGCTATCGGACGGTAGAAAAGCAGCAGAGTCTTATGGACGAAAAGATTGCGGCATATTTGGTAGAAGGATATTCGCTGCGGGAAGCGAAAGAAAAAGCGGAAATTTGGGTTGCGGCGGTTGGCACGAGTGAGCATCAGTTGGGGATCAGTGTGGATATCAATGCAGACGGTGTGCATTCTGCGGGGAGTGAGGTATATAAATGGCTCGACGAGAACAGTTATCAGTTTGGGTTTATTAAGCGTTATCCGGAGGATAAGACGGAGATTACAGGAATTATTAACGAGCCGTGGCATTATCGTTACGTCGGTAAAGCGGCCGCTGCGGAGATTTACCGCAGCGGTGTTTGTCTGGAGGAATACTTAGAAGAGTTAGGTCAATCTAACTCTATAGAATCGGATATGTAATAACGAAATCCTTTTTCTTCGCAGTAAGTTTCAATTTGTGCAATTAGATTGCGGTCTGTGGTGTATTCCAAGAGATATACATCCATTCCGTCAGCGCTGCAGGCTTCTATATAGTCGCAGAAATAAGCTTTTTCTTCGGCTGTGTTTGTTCCGCAAGTGGAGGTGTCAAAGTCATAGATGCTGAACACTTCTTCTTGATTGACTGCACTCATGATGTCCTTTGCAGAGCCGTAGGTTTGGCGGTAGCGTGTGATGTAGGTGTTGCCGCCGTTTATGATAACATCTTTGCCCGACGCTTTGATGCCGCGCAGAATTTCGGTAAGTCCCAGAAAGATTTCTCCGGTCAGCTGATAATAATATACGTCGCAGTTGTCGATGAAAAATCCGTCAACGTCTTTTTCCAAAAGGCTGTCTGACAAATCTGCAATAAAGGTTTGCCACGTTGTGTCGGATACATCAATCCATTTTTCCTCTTCCCAGTTTTCATAATCTCCGAGCGTTAGATTTTCGTATTCTGAATAGTAATCCCTGAAATTTTCGATGGAACCGACATTGAGGTAAGTGTATACGGTTGTTCCGTTTTTGTGCAAGGTTTGGATGTCTTGTTTGGAGAAATATTGTGCGTCGATTACAACGGTTTGATAGCTAGTCAGTTTTTCCATCTCGGAAGCGTCAATGCTGAGAAATACGCCGTAGTCCTTTTCTTTTTGGGAAAGGTTTTCTTTATCGGTGTTGCAAGCAGTTGTGAGAATGGGGAAGGATAGTATGATGATCAGACAGAATATTTTTTTCATTTTGAGCTCCGTGTATTTATGATTTGTATGACCATTGATTCGCAGTAAAATCGGGAAAAATTTATTTTTTAAATATCTTCCCGACTTTTAATTAATTAGGTGACTTGAATGGTTTTACAAAAAGATTATTATTTTTGATATGCTTTCAGTTGCGCTTGGAGTGCCGCAATCATGGAATCTTTTTCTGCAAGAGCAGACTCTTTCTCCGCAATCATAGAAATTTTTTCGGCAAGTTCAGCATCTTTTTCGGCAAGCTTGTCATTACTCTGCTTCAGAAGACTTTCATAAGTGCGCAGTATGCGATGCCCTTCTTCGCGCATTTCACACCAATACCGAACGCTATCGTCTTGATTAAATTTATAAACGGTTTCACAAGTTTCTTTAATCGCATTGTCTTTTTGCGCTAACATCTTTAAATCCTCCCACGTTTTCGCTTTAAAAATCTTTGCCCAATAGTCAATTTTGTAAGCTTTATCTTCCTCGGTTGCCAAGTGTATCTGAGTTAAGTCTAACACATTTAAGGTAAAGTTGTCATTATAAATATAATGTTTTTTAATGTTCATCATTTTATTCGTGGCATAAAACTCAGGGTAATCGGGGAATGGAGAGAAATCAAGAATGCTAATGTGATAGGCGGGTTTAATCTGAGAATAATCATCACCACTTTCCAAATTTTGAAAAATACCGCAGAGATAAAAAAGAGATCGGTTTGTCCAAAACTTTTGTTTTTCAACTTGCATTTCGATATTTATGACATTCATGTCATTAAGCAGAACCTTGACATCAAGGACAAAGGTTTTATCATCAAAAGCTTTACCCAGTTCAATCGGATTTAAAATAATGGTGGATGTTATAGTTTCAGGGGATAGGTGAAGCAGTGCGCAGATAAGACCTTTTAGAACATTTCGATTTTCCTGTAAGACGGCGCGGAACATATAGTCGTTCATAAGCGTGTAGTCAATTTTTCCGGTTGCATTTTGAAATGTGTTTGTTTGAATGTGATTCATAGAGGTGTTCCTTTCTTTTGTGAAATGATTTTATTTTTCTAGATAGTAAGATTTGACATAAGATGTTCGCAGTACGAATTCAAAAACTTAGATTTTCCCAATTCACGGGCTTCGCCTTATCAAAAAATAATTGAGCAAATTCATCTGCAAACAGTTAATTTGCCCACGGTTTCCATGGAGATTGTAACATTAATAAAAAATGAAAACAAGTGCGATTTTTTACATTTCAGCGATAGTCATTCATTATGTTTGTTATTTTCTTATATCCTCTGTTACCACAGTGCCATTTAATCTTCAATATATTTTATAACATCTGTAATATCGCATTGGAACATTTGACATAGCTGATTAAGTGTAATCATGGTTATACTTTGGTTATGTTTCAGTTTATGTATCATGGATTTGCTCATTCCATATTTGTGTTCCAGCTTATATGTTGATATTCCTTTTTCTTCTAGTGTATTCCATAAGGGTTTGTAAACAATCATCGCATCACCTTCTTGTATCAATCTTATTATGTCCTCATAAATATGAAAATCCTCACAAATATGAGGAGTTGCATAAATAGATTCATCAATGTATAATATTTTTACAAAATCCACAAATAGACTACAAATGGTCTATAAAATACAATTGAAATAACATTCACCGGAAATGGCGACTTTATGGAAGCAATGACAAAAAAGTAAAGACAGAGTAATCATGACAACATAGTGAAATGTGTATGAATGGAGGAGAACATGAGAAATACAACAAAAGGATTCAACCGATTTTTAGCAATGACATTGTCGATGGCAATGCTTACTGCAGAACTGCCGATGACGGTATCTGCGGCGCAGGCGGAGGGAGTGGTCGAGGAAACTTATATGGACACGGAGCCATTGACAGAAAATGAAAAAACACCTTTGACCGATACCGAGAACGAGAGTTCGGAGGAGCTGGTATCGGAAACAGAGAACGATGTACAAACGGAAACCAGTTCGGAAGATGCAAAAGAGTCCATCGAGAGCGCGGTTTCGCAGGAAGAAACCATAGAATCGGAAAGCGTGGATGAAAGTACAGATGCGGAGGAAGAACAGACAGAAATTACAGAATCTGCGGCAGATCTTACAGTAAGTTCCGCTTCGGATTTTGTTATTAGTAATGGTGTATTGACCGGTTACACAGGTACAGATGAAAATGTTGTGATACCGGAAGGTGTTGTGACAATTAAAGCAGATGCATTTAAGAACAATACGACGATAAAAACAGTTCGCTTTTCTTCAACAGTTACTACAATAGAGAGATCTGCATTTTATAATTGTAGCAGTCTGGTTTCAGTGAATTTAAACGAGGGACTTGCAACAATAGGCAGAGAGGCGTTTTACGGCACCGCGCTTGGAGAAAAGCTAAGTACAGGAGCGGTAAAAACCGGAACGCTGACAATACCAAGCACGGTTCAGCGCATAGAGGATTTAGCGTTTTCAAACTGTGCATATCTGGGAACGATTACATTCGCAGATGGTGATACAGAAGTGTTGACAATAGATGATAGTTATTATTATGGGGCATTTAGTTCATGCCCTGAACTTACAAAGGTAGTTCTTCCTTCCCGATTAACCAAGATACCATCAAAGATATTTACAGATAATAAAAAATTAAATGAAGTGGTACTGGGAGAGAAGGTTGAAACAATAGGGGAAGATGCATTTTATAATTGCATCAGCCTGAAAAGTATCAATTGGCCATCAACTGTAAAAACGATAGGAGAATCTGCATTTAAGAATTGCGCCAGTCTGGTTTCAGTGGATTTAAAGGAGGGGCTTGAAACAATAGGCAGAGAGGCGTTTTACGGCGTCGCGTTTGGAGAAAAGCTAAGTACAGGAGCGGTAGAAACCGGAACGCTGACAATACCAAGCACGGTTCAGCGCATAGAGGATTTAGCGTTTTCAAACTGTGCATATCTGGGA
>JAIEDW010000420.1:0-4338 GCA_029067805.1 Lachnospiraceae bacterium | reverse complement strand
TGGATTTAAAGGAGGGGCTTGAAACAATAGGCAGAGAGGCGTTTTACGGCGTCGCGTTTGGAGAAAAGCTAAGTACAAGAGTGGTAGAAACCGGAACGCTGACAATACCAAGCACGGTTCAGCGCATAGAGGATTTAGCGTTTTCAGACTGTACATATCTGGGAACGGTTATATTCGCAGACGGTGATACAGAAGTGTTGACGATAGATGGTAGTTCTTATTATGGAGCATTTAGTTCATGCCCCGAACTTACAACGGTAATTCTGCCCGAGCGAATAAAGAAGCTGGAGATTAATACATTTCATGATGATCCAAAACTCCAGACGCTTTACATTCCCGCAGGTGTAACGGAAATTGCGGACAATGCCATTTCTAACTGCCCCAAACTCACCATATACGGCGTATCGGGCTCAGCAGCGGAAACCTATGCAAAGCAGAACAAGATACCTTTTAAAAGCAAGGACAATTTAAACATCTGTTTGGAAGTGCAGTCGGTTATGCTGACGCCGTCGTACATTGAGGAAATCGGAGAAGACGTTATTGGAAAGAAGATTCAGCTAAAAGCTAAAGTGTTTCCCAACACCGCACAAAACAAAGAAGTGGTTTTTGAATCGGCGGATGAAGCGGTTGTAACGGTAAATAAAAATGGAATTGTGACAATCAAAGGATACGGAAAAACGACGATCACAGTTACGACAGTAGATGGCGGTAAGAGCGCAAAATGTGAAGCAGTCATATTAAAGGAAGCGAAGGATGAAAGACCGGATATCATCGCAGACTGTGTGCTATTCCCGAAGAATAAGACTGAATACAGTGCGGTTTACACAGGTGAGCAGATCCGTCCTGTGATGACAGTGTCATATCAGTATAAGGATGATAAGGGCAATACAAAGACCCAGAAACTGAAATTAAATGTGGATTACACAGTATCCTACAGTAATAATGTGAATGTAGGTGTAGATGGAAAAAATCCCGCGAAGGTAACCGTAACAGGTATTGGTGAATATAAGGGTGAAGTCACAAAAAATTTCACAATTATGCCAAAGGACATTAAAGGTGTAGCGCTCTCTCCGGTAGGTGATATTGTTTACGGTAATGATCCATCGGTTGTTGTAACAGACGGAACAAAGGAACTTACCAAGGATGATTATACCGTAGAGTTATCAACAACAGGTTCTGCAAACGAGGATACAGAATCAGTACTGACCGTAAAAGGCATCGGAAATTATATGGGCATTTCAAAGAAAAGCGTAAAGTTCAATATTCTGAAAACGGAAACGGCGCTTCAGTCAATCGCGTCTGAAAGTATTCGTGTGGAATTTAAGAAGCTTCCCGCAAAAGGATATACTTATAACGGGAAAGCGCAGAAACCGGGCATTGTAGTGACGGATACAACGACAGGAAAGAAACTTTCTTCAAGCGAGTATAAAGTAATATACACCGATAATGTCAATGCAGGAAAAGCAAAAGTATGGGTAATCGGTGTAAGCAAAAACGGCAAAGGGTATTATGGAAGAATCTCCGAGCCACTGTCTTTTGACATTAACCAAAAGGATTTTAGCAAAGTATCAGCGTCATTGAGCGGTACGATTCCGAAAGCGGGAAGCATAGAGAATATAAAGCAGGCGATCAATGAAGCGCTTACCGTAAAGGATGGAAAGCATGTTCTTTCGGAAAGCGAATACACAGTGGATTATGGAGACATTACGAATATTACGAATACGAATGCTATAAGGATCGGAACGAAATATCCGATAAAACTCAAAGCCAAGTCAGGAGGAAATTACGTTAATATCTCCCAAAAGGAAAAGGTGGTTTATATAAAATTCGGACAACTCAACCTTGCAAGCAAAACCGCGAATATTTCCGTCCATATCACAGATGCAGGGCAAAATGAGATTATATTAAGTTATAATGGAGCCCGACTTGTAAAAGACAGAGATTATACCGCTGTGGTAACGAAAGATAAGAAGAAAGATACATATACCGTAAAGATTAAGGCAGTGAAAAACAGCGCCTATAAGGGTAGCAGGACTGTTAAAAATCTGACAATTTAGTAGAACTGATTATCAAATGGCGACTCGTTTTGCGGGTCGCCGTTTTAATGCAACTGCAAATTATACCAAAAAAACAACGAATTGTACCAAACCCACTTTTTGTATGGTTGTTTTTTGATATAATAACGTCGAATTAAGACCATCATCAAATATGTTCTATAATTTATTATTGCAATGCGACATATTTATAGAAGAAATTGACATTTTATAACATCAGACAAAAAGGAGGATTTATCATGAATTTCTCGGAAAAAAAGTATGTCAATAAGACAGCGCTTATGGGACATACAATCATTGATTCTGTATTGTTTCTCGCATATTTGCTGGAGGTGTTCAAAAAATCCAGGGGAATCGATTATTTTGCAATTTTTGCGGTACTGACAGTTGTCCCCATAGTGGTGGAATGGTTGATTTACGCCAAAAACCCGGAAAGTGGCGCGATCAAGCATCTTATCGGAATAACCTATGGTATATTGTATTTATTTGTTATATTTACAACGACCAGTATAGCGCCTTTTACTTATGCGTTTCCCATGTTTATCGTCATTATCCTGTATATGGATGCGCGATTTAATATACTGATTGGTATATTTGCTACGGGCGGAAATGTGGCATATGTCGTTTATCATGCGATGACAGTCGGATATGAGAAGGCCGAGATTCCCGATGTGGAAATACGGGTAGCGGCAACACTTCTCACATCGATCTTCATGATTTTTACTACCTTGGCGGTGACAAAGGTAAATAACATGAAATTAAAACAAATTCAAGAGCAGACGGACGAAACCGGCAGATTGATGAACAATATTTTGACTACATCTCAAGATATGATAACGGATATCACAGAGGTAACCCGGCAGATGACTGACTTGGGGAGCTCTGTAGGCAAAGTACATGACGCTATGCAGGAGGTTTCCACTGGCAGTACTGAAACAGCAGAATCCGTACAGGTACAAATCCAGCGCACGGAACAGATACAGGCACATATCGGTAATGTCAAGAATACGGCAGCCCAGATTGAACAGAACGTGAATGACACTGTGCAAAAAGTTGCGGATGGAACAGAGCAGATGGCAGCCTTAGAAATTCAGGTTGAGCAGTCGAAGTCCGCGAATGCGGAAGTACTGGAAAAAATGCAGGAGCTGGGCACATACACGAGTCAGATGAATACGATTACTGAAACAATCAGTAAGATCACGAAAAGTACGGCAATGTTGGCATTGAATGCTTCCATTGAAGCAGCGCGCGCCGGAGAAGCCGGCAAGGGCTTTGCCGTGGTTGCAGAACAGATTTCCGACTTGGCAAGTCAGACGCAATCGGCGACTGCCAATATTACTGGCTTGATTGAAAACATCAACGAAGAATTGGAGAAAGTATCTGATGCGGTAAATGTGGTTACCAAGAGTAATGATGCATATGCCGAGAGCACAGGCGTTGTAAAGGATACATTCACAGGAATTACAAGCGGGACGGAGGATATCAGCCGCCGTACCGAGGAATTGTTACATATTATTACGGATTTGGAAGATGCCAATAAGGATATCGTTGAAAATATCCAGACCATTTCTGCCATTACGGAGGAGATTTCCGCTCACGCCAATGAAACCTTCAATGCCTGCGATGAAAATATCCGCATGGTAGATTCCGTAAGCCAGATTGTTGAAAATCTGAATGATGGCGCAAAGAGATTGCAAAATGTATAACTTTTTAAAGTTTTTTGAAAAAAGATTACGATATTGATATTTGACGAAATAGACTAAGGAGGGCGCAGAATGAGAAAAAAACATTGGAAATCCGTAATGCTGTTATTAATATGCGTTATGCTTACAGCATGCGGAAATGCAGAAATTGAAGATTATGCTACAAATGAGGGGTATACATTAACGGGCGGCAACGTTACTTCACAGGAGCAACAGGAGAACGGGGAAGATAACGCTCAAAACACCAAAAATGGGGGAACAGGCATTCCGGTAGCGAACGTAAAAATCGGCGTTGTGCATCTTACATCTCCCGATGATGGAAACGGCTATACGTATACGCATGATCTGGGGATTCAGGGAATGGAGAGAAACCTTGGTCTTTCAAAAGAACAGGTAGTTCGGAAACTGAATGTTGACGATACGGACGAAGCGGCGACGAATCAAGCGCTTCAGGAATGTGTAGATGAAGGCTGCAATATTATCTTTACGACAAGCTGGGGTTACATGGAACCGACGGCAGAGATGGCGGAAAAGTATCCGGATATTTACTTTTCACATGGTACCGGCTATCTGAGCAATGG
>JAIEDW010000042.1 GCA_029067805.1 Lachnospiraceae bacterium | reverse complement strand
ATCTCCGTCAGCCGCAAACGCGCCTGCAGGGACCAGCCGCATGAGCACGATTCCTTATGTTGTGGAGCAGACAAGCCGCGGAGAGCGAAGCTATGACATTTTTTCCAGGCTTTTGGCAGATAGGATTATCTTTTTGGGAGAGGACGTAAGCAATACTTCCGCGAGTCTGATTGTGGCACAGATGTTGTTTTTGGAGGCAGAGGATCCGGAAAAAGATATCCAGCTGTACATCAACAGTCCAGGCGGTTCTGTGACGGCAGGTTTTGCAATCTATGATACAATGCAGTATATCAAGTGCGATGTGTCAACAATCTGTATCGGGCTTGCGGCAAGTTTTGGCGCATTTTTACTGGCAGGTGGAGCAAAAGGAAAACGCATTGCGCTTTCAAATGCGGACATTATGATTCATCAACCTGCGATTCATGGAAATGGCGTACAAGGACAGGCAACGGATATCAAAATTATGTCGGACCATATGCAGAAAAGTAAGCAACGCCTAAATCGCATTTTGGCAAAAAATACGGGTAAATCTGTGGAGCAAATTCAGATTGATACGGAGCGCGACAATTATATGTCTGCAAAAGAGGCATTGGAGTACGGGCTGATTGATCGAGTGATTGATAAAAGAAAGTAAAAAAGAAAGAATTATAGTAGGATACCCTGTTTGGTTTATGATATGATAAAGACAGGGTATTTTTTATGCAATAAAATAGGTTTACATAATGCAAGAGAAGAGGAAGAAAGGTTGAAAATGAAAAAACAGTATAAATTGTTGCCAGTGATCGTATGTCTGTTATCAGTGTCAGTTATGGCCTGTGAAAAAAATACGGAGAATAGCTTTATCGATACAGCGGTATCGGAAACTATTGAAGAAACAGAATTGGAAACAGATACAGCGAGTGCGCCTATCGTTTTGGAGGAAGATGAACTGACAAAGAATATGCGATATCTGAAAAACGGGGATACAAAACCGTTAGTCGGACTTTCCTTTGGAGATAAGATTGATTATGATAAATACCACGTCACCGGCTGGGTGGACGGTATGATGTATTATCGTTTCAGAGATGGAAGCTATGAGGATAAGAACTTTTTGTTTGCCGGAAAGGGCGGCGGTTTCAGTGGACTGTATGCTTTCTCGGGTGATTTTTTCGGCATTGCCTTGTGGGAGGATTCGCTTGAAAAGCTTACGGACATTTTGGGTGAGGCCGACATGACAGAGGAAAAAAGGAATGGAAAAAAAGTGGTCTGGGCAAGATGGCAGTTTGAAACAGCTTCTTTAGCGGTAAAAATCAAAGATGAAAAGGTGTGTGAAGCAAAATATTTTGCGAATGGAGCGATTGCTGACGCGAAGATGAAGACAGAAACGGACTTTGAAGCAGACTGTAAAGCGGAGGGGCAAAGTGCAAAGGCAGTTTATCATTGGGCGAATTGGGCGGCATACGGGGAAAAAGACGACGAATATGCAGCGTATACGCCTTATGATGATGACTATGATGCGGATAAGGTAGACATTTTTTTACAGGACTATTTGCAAGCGCAAGGAATTTACCGGGAAGAGCCGGATGGCGTTTTTTACAATCAAAACGGTGATTTGTTTGTGGAATATTACAACAATGCAGAGAATGGACAGTACTGCTTTATTTTGCATTTATGGGATGAATATTGGCTGGATCGTGATAATGACATAAGAGCATATCGGGATGCAGTCTATTGTACCGCGCATAAGGTGGACGAGGACGACAAGACGGGTTATGCGCTTTATGGGCAGGATGCGGATCGGCATACAAAGCGGGAACGAATGTATGATATATGGGGGAACGAAATGGCGAAGGTTTCCTATGAATATGTTCCCCAAATGCCGTTTCCTCTTATTACGGAAGAAAGAAACTTAACGGAAAGCTTTTTGCCCGCTCGCATGCTTCGGAATCAAAAAACGTGGTTTTATAAAGAGGAGGCGCAGTTTGATGCGGACGGGAAGTTTTTAGGCAATATTGTTGACGAACGGTGGGATCATGATAATATGTATTTCCCGTATTCCTGCCGGGCGATTTATGATGCAAACGGCAGACTGAAAACAATAGAGGAAGAACTTCAGACAGATGATTCGGATGAAGATTATACCGGATGGAATGAAAAGTTTGACTACTCGGGTCAAATGACTTTTGATTATTATGATGATGGTATTGTGAAACGTGCGGATTATATCCGTTCGTCATATACGCATGGGACATGGGATTCAACAGGTGAGATTCTGTATGATGAAAAAGGGCGCATGATTTACAATGATTATTATGTCACACATGGCTATGATGCAGGTATTTATCTGTATGACGGTGATTCGGAGATGCCGTGGTGTGTCCTAAGCTGGTGCAGTAATATGCCGGGAATCGAGGAGGTTTGGTTGTTTTTGCCGGAGTCATAAAATGCGAAAGGTTGCTCTTTACAAACCCGCTCCCAATATATTACAATAAAAGATATTGTGAATATGTGAACAGAAGTAATGGAAATGAGGAGAAAAGAGAAATGAGCGAATCAGAAAACAATAGAAACGAAGCGGCTGAAGGGGAAAAGGAAGTCGTTTCCAGAAATTTTATTGAGCAGATTATAGATAAGGATCTTGCAGAGGGTGTGTATGATACGGTGCATACCCGTTTTCCGCCGGAGCCCAACGGATATCTTCATATTGGTCATGCGAAGGCGATTCTGGTAAATTACAATTTGGCAAAGCAATACGGCGGAAAGTTCAACATGCGTTTTGACGATACCAATCCGACGAAAGAGGATATTGAGTTTGTTGAGTCTATCAAGGCGGATGTGGAATGGCTTGGCGCCGACTGGGAGGACAGGCTTTTCTTTGCGTCAAACTATTTTGAGCAGATGTACGAGGGCGCTGTGAAGCTGATCAAAAAAGGAAAGGCATATGTATCGGATCTTTCTGCGGAGGAAATCAAACAGTACCGCGGTTCATTTACGGAACCTGGAAAAGAAGACCCTTCGTCTTCGCGTTCGGTTGAGGAGAATTTACAGCTTTTCGAGGAGATGCGAGGTGGCAAATATGCGGACGGCGAGAAAGTGCTGCGCGCGCGTATTGATATGAGTTCACCGAACATCAACATGAGAGATCCCGTTATCTATCGTGTTGCACATATGACGCATCATAACACAGGCGACAAGTGGTGTATTTATCCGATGTATGATTTTGCGCATCCAATTGAGGACGCGATTGAAGGGATCACCCATTCGATTTGTACGTTGGAATTTGAGGATCACAGACCATTATACGATTGGGTGGTACGCGAGTTAGAATATCCTAACCCGCCAAAGCAGATTGAGCAGGCAAAGATGTACCTCACAAACGTTGTGACCGGAAAACGTTATATTAAAAAACTTGTACAGGACGGTATTGTAGACGGTTGGGATGACCCACGGCTTGTATCCATTGCGGCGCTTAGAAGGCGCGGATTTACGCCGGAGTCCATTCAGCGTTTTGTAGAACTTTGCGGCGTGAGCAAGGCGAATTCTTCGACCGATTATGCAATGCTTGAATATTGTATCAGAGAG
>JAIEDW010000419.1 GCA_029067805.1 Lachnospiraceae bacterium | reverse complement strand
CTTACATACATTTCTTGCTGTTCTTTCATTGACTGGGCGCCTGCCGCTGTTCTGATCGCATTTTCTGTAATCTTTGCCCTTGCTTTCTTATGGTCATCATCTCCAGATGTAAGGTGTAGTTCTGCAAGTTCCACGTCAGTCATAGCTCCATCAGCATCAATGTATGCATCATCACATTCATCAAGAAGATCTTCTACTGCAGCTCCTGTATCAGCAACAACCCTGTCTATATCCGCTGAAGTAACATGTTCGTCCCTGCGTGTTGCTATTTCCGCTGCTAACATGGCACATAACTGACGTTCTGCTTCCTCTTCTTTTGTAAGGGTTCTTTCTGGACGGACAACCATCTCATCTTCCAGCTTCGGTGCATATCCCCATAATTCGTTTTCAGGGATATCCTGCATAACCTGTCTGTCATTATCCAGTGCAGGCTCCTGTTCTGCCCTTCCAAAATATGATGTTATATTCCCATAATCTGTTTCTTCGGAATTTGTGATACATCCATAAGGATTTTTGATCGAACAGCTTATGATGGGAATCCGCTTTTTATCTTCATCCACATATTCTGTTGCGAAAACGTCCACCTTCACTGGTATATTCTTAAAATCAGTCTCCGTAAAGATATCCGGTGCACAAAGCTGTTCCTTCTGTTTTGGTCTGTTTGGTCCATAACCATATAAACCGTTCCCTACAAGCTGTATGATCTCCTCATTGGAAAGCTCCCATCTTACCTCAACAGGCGGTCTTTTCCCTTGTCTGAAAGATACATTTTGTATATTATAAGGAAAGCTTCCACTTACACTTTTTACCTCACCATCACGGAACATGATATAAGGTCTCTTGGAATTTTCATCAAATTCAAGCTTTACATTGTCAAAACGTACAGTAACGCGCGCATCCATATCTTCTATAGAAACAATCCTGTTATTCTTTAAGGATTTCTCAATCCGCATTGTCCTGTCTTCATTGCTGTTTTTCGGAAACGCAAGTATTCCGTTATCCATGGCTAACTATCCTTCCTGTTCTGTAAAAATTTATGATCTTCTTTATCATCTTCTTTAAAATGAAAAAATACCCTTGAACAATACACATGTCAATACATATAAAGGGCAGAATCCCATACGATAACAATATAACTTCGTTATGTCCGAATGCTGCAAGACCAATACTGTTTATTGCTGGTAAGATTGTAAAAAATACAAATACAAAAGACACGACCGTAAAAACAGAAATGAACGGATAAACAATAAACGTCCAGATACTTAAATTAAACCGGATCTTCGTTTTATCCCTGCCTGTTTTACTCATTAAATTTCTTACATTCATTTGTCTCCCCCCATTACTGCCTGATCAGCGCTTCTGCATTGACTTCTGTACATTTATCATTTTCAATGACATAATCAACATATACATACCCGAAATACTCCTGGTTCATTCCCTCTGCTGACATGTCCACGGAAGAAACAACGAGTATTCCGGCATATTTGTTTTTTCCTGCCTCTGAAGAGATCGGATATGATCTAATACTCTCGAATTTCATGTTATCTTTATTCAGGTCAATGGAATAGAGCATATTTTTGCTTTCCTCATCATAATATGTAACAGGCTCCGGTAAAAGAGCCTTCATCAATCCCGACTCTGATGTATATCCCGCCCTGAACATTTCCTGACGGAGTGATTCATATGTGCTGCTGTCACTCCATGTACAGATATGTGAAAAAAATTCAACTGCAGCCAGATCGTTTTCTGATGTGTCACCTGTATAGTAGGAATAGTCATCAAATGAAGATTTCTGTGAAACCATATCCTTATATTGGTTTGACATCAGATCAAAATCTGTCTTTAACTGGGTAAGCTGCACTGTCTGTTCCGTTATTTTAAGCGTGGATGGCCCGAGTATTATCTTTCCTACCATTACTTCAATGATTATAAGAAGAACCACTGCGATAATCGGAATAAAATATTTAGCTATATCAAGCTTTTCATCGGATGTCATTACATATTTTGGAAGTCTGTTCCTTTTAACCACTGCCCTGCTTTTCTCCAAAACATCCTGGTTAATATCTTTATTTTTTTTCCTTATTAAATTCATTTATGGTATCTCCTCACTACTATCTTCATTATTTTCAACTTTATCTGCTGATACTATATTAAATCCTTCCTGTACCGCATCATCCATGAAGGATTCACTCTCTGCCTGGGATATGTTTTCCGAGACCTCATTCATTACTTCATCTATATTTTTATAATAATCAATATAGTCTACGGAACTAACAATATTACCATTCACGATCCTGACATCATCATCAAGAACTGCATTGCCTTTCGTTGTGTAATAGACTGTAAAATCACCAAAAAGTTCACCCAGACCATCATAAACTCCCGTTGTGACTGCCAGTATGACATTACTGTTTTTACTCCTGCATATCCATATACTTGGAATCTTCTCTGTCACTGACGTCTGACGGTTAAGATATGTCCATGTGTACTGACATGCTGCATTGTTATACCAGGGTGTACGTCCAAAAGGATCACTTATATATTTATCCAGTGCGGATGCTGTATTCCGTGCAGATTCCGTTACGGATTCAACAGATGCATTGTCAGATATCCCGCCATAAGTATCCTGCAGCCCTGCCACTGCACTTCCCGCTTCCCAGGAATTATACAGTTCTTTCGTTCCGGACTCCTCTAATGCCTTCAGATCTGCTTTTGCTGAATTACATTTCTGTTGATAATCAGCTATTTCAAGCAGATTTGATTGGATCGCATTATCCTGCAGGTTTTTTGTTGCATATATACCTGCAGCCCGGATCATAAAGAATAAAAGTAATGCCACAATGATCACACTGCGTACTTTTAAAAATCTTGATGTTTTAACTTCGTATGCGAGATCTTCAAGATAAAACATTTTTTCCTTCCTCCTGATCAAATTTATTTCAAATTGGGTGGTATTGATATTTTTTTATACTGGGATTTCGTTGAGTCTAAAGGATGGACACATCTAAAAGCATGATATGCTGAATACTTCTCTGACCATGTACCGATTCCTGGTGAACGCCCCCCATAAGAACCATGCACAATACATGAACCTATGACAATATTTCCAAGACTTTTATCAGAATAATTTTTAGCAATGACCTCGCCAATATATATCAAAGTATGATGTTCGGCAGATCCTGTTTCAGCTGTTGCATCACCCGCAACGGAATCCTTGCGTATCAGGATATCCCCTGCCTGAAGCTGGGATCTGTCACCACCCCAGTCTAATTCCACCCACCGCGGACTTGTAACAAGATACTGGATCTGGTTAAGTGTCGCACCTTTGGGATAATTGTTATCATACCCTGACCATCGTACAGCAGTACATACTGTACGGTCACATGACATATAAACACTGTCTCCCTTTATCACCTGGTCATGTACCCATTTATAAAGTTCCGTCCCGTCATTGTCCCTTGACTGATCAATGGTAGGCCATGCGATCATTGCAGCACATTTTGCAATATTTTTCCTCTCCTCGTAAACGATCCTGTTACACTGGCTCATATCCTGATCATATGTATATATCTTGCTTATGCTATTGTTATAATCCTTTGTCTTATTCAGCACTTCCAGTACTCCGCTTGCATACCCCTCCTCAACAAAAAAGAAATAGTCATTGCTATCCGTTGCGTTATCTTCCCCCACAAAGTAGTTTGGCTCCCCCTGGGCTGTGTCCTTATTTGCTTCCTCCCACCATTCATAATAATATTCCAGGGCATTATTTACCCGTATCTGCTCTGTTCCGTTATTACACCCTTCCCATTCACTCGCAAACTGTTTTGTATATCGTATGACTGTATATTTATACAGATAAAACCTGTATTTCTTTTTCCACTTCCTGATATACTCCTCCTTGGCAGCACTGTTGGCTTCATCAATACCATCATGATAAACACCATTATCATCTGTGTATGGCACAGGTCGATGTGAAGCAAGGATAGCTGGCCATGCTGCATTCATTTCAAGGGCAGCCTAGGCTTTTGCATTATCCCGGTCGGTATCGTCATAATAATCATCCTTTGTATCCCCGCCGATCGTTATCCCATCATTATCCTCGCCAACCGGATGGAGGCTTATCGTCTCATCCTGAAAGGTTCCATTTGTAGTATCAACAGTGTCCCATTTGTTTTTTGTTGTAAATTCCAGGTCAACCTTCATGTCACCATCCCAGTTTTCCGCACCTGTCTCTTTCCAGTCCTTAAACCAGGAAGCCTTATCATCACCGACAGATGATGTATCTATAGAAAAGGCCAGCTGTACATTCATGTCGTACCACATACTCTCCAATGTGGAATCTCCCTTGAAATCCTGCATCCCGTACAGTTTTGCATATTCAACAAGCTTTTTGTTCCTGTCATTAGTCCACTGTCCAAGTCCAATCCCGTTCCGTAATATATCTGGATATGTGAGATAGTATTGGGGATTCCACTTTTCCAGGACAAAATCACACTGGACTGCCTGCTGTTTTTTCATATCTATCCGGTATGGTTCCGTAAAAACTGTTTCCACTGCTGTAGGATCAATGCCTGATTCAAGCTCCCAGTTTCCCAGTACCGCAAATATCTGCTCAGGTCTCAGACCATAATGATAATAGACTGAATATATCCGCTTGGCTGTCTGGCGCTTTAATCTGTTAACATCAACTGCAGTTTCATATCCTCCCTTTCCGATCATCGCCCTGTCAATGTATGCCGTACACTCAACAAAATTACTGTCCTTTACGGCACTTCCATTTAAAGCAGCATTGTCAATGAGTGCAACAATCGCAGCCCCGACAAGGATACAGAATGACAGGATAATACTGACACTGGCATGCATAAACATCTGCCCTGCATGTTGGACCAGCATCTGCAGCTTTAATTTTAGTTTCAGGAGGAATGACATCTTTACCGCATGGGAAACTGCCGCGCCCCCCGCATTCAATGCAGCAGCATCCCTTAATTTTTCAGCATTACTTTTCGGTTTGCTGCCGGAATCTGTTCGGTTATCCTTCTGGAGCTTTTCCTTATCACCTTTGGATACCTGACCACTACTATTACCTGACTGTCCCATCAAATGATATCACCACCTTACCATACCGTGACTACTCCCTCATTGTAGTTTGATGTAAAATATTTTCCTGCCATTTTCATATTTGATTCAAGATACAGATAATCTATCAAATGTGTGCAATGATAAAGTTTTTTTGCATTGTAATAGTCATTGAGTGCCAGATTATAACCTTTAATGTTCTCAACTACGGCCTGCATGTTACTCAGTTTCATGTCGCTTTCATCAAGGTTGATAACGGAGCCATCAGCCATATACCACGTATTCAGAGTAAGCGGGCTATCATATGCCTGATAATCATTCAGACTGTTAAAAAACTGTATGTCCGTTATATCAGCCTGTTTCACCAGGTCAAGGAAGGAGACATCATGAAGTGTCTTTCCATACCAGTCATAATCGACGCCGTGATCGAAACCAAAACCTGAGTTATACCTGATGATCCCTTCTTCATCAACCATCAGTTCATCATTGGCAATATATACAGGCATTGACGGAACCTTAACATTAAGGCTTTCAAGATTATTTCTGTAGTTATCGATTTTCTTCCAGTTTGCATACATTATCTTTACATCATTATAAAGGTTTTCCCTGATTTCATTCTCATTTTCATCTATAACTGCATCCTGGTATAATGATGTAATGTCAAAGTCATCAAGAAAACTACACTCTTTGGCAGTATTACCATTCGGGTTGATGATAACCCTCCACTGGTCAAACTGTGCGTATGAAGCGTCCCTTGCAGCATTTTCATTTCCTGATGGACTTGTGTTTCTCTGCAGAACATCATTGCATCTTAAAATAATCTCATAGCATTCCCTGGGAAAACCATTGACTGCAGAAAGATAAAGCGCTGAATAGCCAGTAGAACCAAATACGTAAAAACCGCCCATCACATCAAGCTGCGTTCTCCTGCGCGATGCATACTCACCCTTAAAGACATCAAATGACTTGATAAAAACCTGATATTTTGCAGCATCTGTCACCATATCATTCATGTCATCAAATTTAAACAATATCACACACTTATTACGTTCAGGATTAACATACACCTGTGCAATCGTACCACTCTTTCCAGATAGGGAAGTCGTAAATGAATTTGCAAAGACTGCATTCTCTGACAACAGCCTGTCATTTTCTTTTGATGCATATACGCAGATAGAAATGCTGTTTATCAGCATTACCAGAAGAAGTGTCCCAAGAATAGTTCCGAATAATTCAATGCGGTGGTGCCTCCCCCATATCCTGATATGTCTGAATATTCCCATACCATTAAAATCCTTCCTATTATGTGACTGCATGATTTATGCCGATGCATCTTATGTCCAAAATACTCATAAGAATTCTCGGCATTAAATACAAAACAATATACGTTTATTAGATTACGGTGTCCCGCCACCGCTGATGCCTGTGCCAGTAGCCAGATCATTTAAGGTCTGTTTTCCCACATTCGCAAGGCTGTCCATGATATCAAAACCACCGACGAAGAAGCAGCCCCCGACAATGCTCATGCCTAAGAGCATGAGCCAGTTGGTCTGTCCCCTTCCATGCTATATGAATGCCTTACAGATCAATACTGCGGCTGCTACAAGCATAAAAGCACCTATAACGCCAATAAACGAACCACCCCAGGATTTAATTGCATTTTTTGAATTATCAAAGAATGTACCCAGATTAATTGACCCTGAAGCAAGAACTACTGTCATTTCCATTTTTGTTACCATTTTTTATCTCCTCTCAAATTGATAACTGACTTGTTAATAGTTTAATTTACCAAAAAATGATACCAGTTTTTATCAAATATGTCAACAAAAATTTTTATTTAACGATTAATGCATGAATAAATATATAGAATATGAATTCTAGTATGCATTTTAATCCCGCAAATCCCTTTTTTCATTCTTCTTATTTTTTGGTACCCTGCCGGATTTATCAGCCTGCCCTTTCAATCTGTCATCCTCAGTAATGTATGGGTTCTTTCGATTTTTCATTATATCTTCAGTCTGGTCTACGTGTGTCAGCAATTTTTGTTCAACAAAATTATGACTATCCTGCCCGGCAGATGCATTTGGATCACCACTATGCTCATTGATTGTTTCATGTTTTTTATTTACATGCTCAACTACCTTTTTCGAAGACTGAATATGTACCCCTTCATCAAACCCCCTGTCTGTACTCTTTCCTGTACTTTTTCTGGAGCTGTTTATGCTCTTTTGTCCATTACTTTCAACATCATTAACATTAATAATATTTCCGGCACTAACAGAGCGGCTTGTCTGCATCGGAGTATATACAGCACTATCCTGCGTATTCCCCAACAAACCTCCAATTTCGGATAATGCCACACCCTTAACCGTATCCTTGTCAAAGCTGATATTATTTTTGGGATTAATACTATTAACAGCAGGACTTGATCCATGTGCAGATACCACTCTATTTCCATCTGTACTGCTGACCTGGACTTCCTGATCTGTCTCATTACCAAGGGATATCTTTTCTATGCTCTTAGACTGTCCCCTGATATTCTTATTCTTTTCAAGATTATTGGCCATATTGGGCTTAGGAACCATAGCATTTTCTGTATCTGTATTCATGCCAGCATGTGCAGCAAGAGCATTATCTCTTAGATCTGTGCTGTCCACGGCAGAACCCGAATTAAACGTAGATACTGCCTTAGCACTACCTGCCCCCCTGAGCTGGACTGCCTGTGCCATTTCATTGCCAAGGGACATTCTTTCAATATCCCTGGACTGCCCCTTTGTATATCCAAGACGTTCATCGTGCTTTGCAATATCAGGATTGAGTGTCATGGCAAGTTTTGTATCAGCATTTTTGTCTGCCTGATACTTATTTTCTGCAGCCTGATTTGCCGTGCCAATCCCATGTAATGTATTTTTTGCCCCCTGTGCCATTAATGCTGCATTGCCTGTGGCAGTACCGGCAGCAAATTCACCTACGCCAACTGCCAGCTGTTTCCCGGCTTCCAGCATCTCACGCCTTGCATGTTTCTTAGCCGCACGCTTTTCAAGGTCCCTCTGACGGAATGCCTGGTCTTCCTTAAATGCAGAGCCGTTTCCACCAAACATCTGACCAAGGAATGCCTCCTGCTTTGAGGTATCTTTCATTTTCTCACATGCGCGGCCTACCGGCGTGCGGAATCTCCTCTTAGGCTCCATAGCAGCAATCTGCGCTCCCTTTGCAGTACCGCTTTCACCCTGTCCCCCGGAACCCTGCGCATTACCACCGGCAGTCTGCCCTGTAATAAACTTATTTACAACATTGTCAGCCATTTCCTCCAGCGACTTAACGATCGGTTTTCTCAGTTTAATTGCCTGTATTGTAAACCATATAAGAAAAATAATGACAAGTATTGAGACAAGTGTTGAAAATGCTCCTGAACTGACAAAGGATGAGCTAAATACACTTGATGCAGTACTGACAAAAGTAGTAGTTATGACAGACGCAACAGAAAATATCAGGTCTGTAGTGAGCATATAGAGCATGATATTTAACACGAGTTCCGCGATCATAAGAACCGTATAACTGATAACCTTTGCGACACTGGCCAGTGATCCAAGAATCGCCCCTGGAACTGCAACTATAAGCCGCATCCCCCTTTTCAGGTTGGACATAATGATACCAAATGCGTATACAAACCCCAGTACCGAATAGGTTAAGAGCATTGTGATACAGAGCAGCAGATAGACAAAGCTCTGCTCTCCTTTCCCAACAAGATTTACTGAATAATGGTAATCCCGGATATGCCCTGAGCTTGCTTTCTCGGAAGAATACACCCTGACTGTCGTTTCGTTAAATGTTGAATTTAAGTAATTATATACAGCAAGTGCAGGAAGTTTCAGGCTTTTACTGACCTCACTCCCCGTATTACTGCTGTTCAGATTGATCCCATTGATTGCGGAGCTTCCAGTTCCGTTCGCATCGCGCCCGATCGGTCCCCTTATATATCCCGGCGGAATCTCCCTGTTTCAGAATGTCGCCCTTTCGCTGCCTTCAACCTGCAGTAATACCTGTGGTGTCGCAAAATTTTTAACATAATTCTCCCTTTTCTCGTTGAAATCCGCATCATTGTCTTTCAGCCAGAATTTGGAGATCCATGCCTGTTCGTATTCTGACGCATAAATTTTTTTACCCGACTGGTATCTCTGAAGCATACTGATCACCCAGGCATCTGTTGAACCTATATTCCCTGCAGATGACCTTGTTTCATTCTGGATCTGTTCGATCAGTTTTGATACATCATTGGCAGCGCTGCCTGTTGTAAACCTTGCCGGCAGTCCCGATGTCGCCTTCTCATTAAAAGCATAACAGATATCCTGGATACTGTTGCCTGCATTGGCAGTAATATGTCCTTTATTTGTATCCACTTTAATCATGGTATCTGGTAAGATCATGCTTGAATTCATGACCCACGATTCAAAATCAACAAACGTGGATGCCACAATCTTTGCCGCCGCTGTATTGCCAGACTGTATATCCTGTGACATCTTATCAAGTATGACAGAATAAGTACCTCCAAGAAGCGGTATGCCAAACACAATGAACCCTGCCCTGAACAGATATTTTTTGATAATGCCCATCCTGCTGTCTGTCTGTTTTGACATAAATACATTCATAAAGAGCATCGCGATCATGACAACAAATAATATCAAAAGGACAATAGAACTAAAATCATACAATTTGGCATATAATTCAGAGATCACTTCCGTTAACGGGCTCATCAGCGCTCCGACTGTTGCGTCCGTATTTGCCAGCCCGGAATGGTCAACATCCATTGGAATACCAGCCGCCGATGCTTTAGCATTTGCTTTTGAAAAGAACTGGAACGGATTGAGCCATCTCATGATGTCAATAACTATCTTTAAAAACCCATTTACCGCCATTGCCAGACGGTACACCACAAGTACCACCCATCCTGATATACTGCGTCCCAAAGATACACTGCCGTCGGTTCCTGTCTTATCGATACCAATATCAGCTAACCCCGCTCCAAGCATGCAGTACTGTGAAAATACAAAAGAGCTCCCGCTCCCCTCCCCCACATGCTGAAAAGAATCCGAGCATAACTGACTGTAATTATATGTACATGACGATGTACTGATAAATGAAGTAAAAAGTCCCTTAATCCCCTTTGCTACAGACTGGTCATCATATCCAAGGAAGCACCCTGCAGAATTTGCATTGACCGTTGACAGGGCATCAACCATGTCTTCACCATTCGGATCAGCAATACACATAGTCAGAGTCGTGGCAAGACAGGATGAAAGCATATAAAAGCTGTAATCTGCCTGATTATCGTCGCTAAGCTCATATGTACCACCAGCAGTTACAGTAAGATATGATGTCATTGCCATCATGACTGTAAGTATCACCAGACATATACTGATCCCAATATGTCTGACATTTTTAATTTTATCTGTTTTTTTTCTGTCCATATCATGCCCGCCTTGGTTTTAAGATTAAATCTCGTTTGAAAACAACATTGCTATAGTCCCTATGCAGGAACGTCATATAGTCATTTTTAGTAGTAATGAGGTTCACGAGATTTGAAGGTATCGTCTGCCCCAATACATCCTGATACCTTGCCACACAGTTATCAGTCATATACCCCATAATAGTATAATCAGCCTTGTCCATATGGGAAAAAGCCATATCATTCATCATCCGCTCATTATCATTATAAAGAAAGCATACCCGTCCTCCTTTTGCATATAGCTGCTCGAACAGGGCAGTCAGATAATCCTTAACTGTATCATCTATCAGTTCGGCGCCGTGAATGATAAGCACATCATCTATCCCAAGATTTCCGGTACAAAATGAGATAATGTTTAAAAGCTGCGCCATCATAACCCCTTTTCCCCTGACAAGGAGCTGCGAAAAATCATAAATGACACGCCTTGCCTTTGTACAATTGTCAATCTCTGCTGTCGTAATCGTATTAAAGAGATCTCCATTATTATCAAGCATGCTTTTAAATGTCAGATTCAGGATTTTCAGGGCGTGAAGTTCCTCCTCGTCCCTTGCACCTGACATTACAGCTGCCTTGTGCGCAGTCTGCAGGTATGTGGAAAACAATTCCAGTTTTGGAACATCCTTATGCGGAATTCCAACAACACGCAGCCTGTTCCTGTTATCCTTTGCATTCTCATACCACATTCCCTGGTCAATATAGAACTTTGTTGCTATTTCTTTTACATACCCACGGATGATCGACCTGTCGTTGTCAGTAGGGGGATACATCTGTTCTGTCATAAGTGTCAGCTTTTCCATCTGCATTGCGAACAATGAAAGCTCATCATCAAAATCCCCGAATAGCTCAAACATATTGACATCGCCTTTGTTAAGATCAACCTTCTTTGTAATATTTGGAAAATGAGGACCGATCTCATCAAGACTGCATCCATTAAGGATGATATGGGCTGCTTTATGATTGTTGATCAGACATGCTTGTGATATCTTGCTCCCCCAAAGGTCAGAAGCATGATTCCGTCCATAATTCATATCAATCTGTTCATTACAGACAATGATATGCCGCTTATACCGGTCAATATCAAACAAAACGGCTGCAGTATTGACATCTCCAAACATTGTGCCGACATATTCACCTGCATCATCCTCTATCCCGCGTGTTACAAGTGAATACACACCTGCATATTCTGTACTGGTAAAATAATGCGGCTTTCCTTTCTTAAACGCCAGCGGCCTTAGAAGTGATGAAAGCTCACCACACTGTTCACCGTCATAACTCGCTGCATATAAAGTCGTATATGCGTCAATATAATGCCGTTCTATTGTACTTATCGCATTATCAAGTTTTTCAAGGGATGGTGCCTTGATCCTCATACGGAATGCGCATGCAAGATATACCGCTCCTGCCTGTATCTCCAGTGCGATCTGGTTAAGATCCCTCTCACGTTTGCCTGCCTTCAGTCTGTTCATTTTACTGCTTCCGGGATTTGATTGTTCCGTAGTGTTCATCTGGGCAACATTCTCAGCTTTCGCCTGGTGTTCCTTAACCCAGCCATCAGACATCCTTTCAACAGTCTCAATATTTGTAACAGATATATCATCATCAAGACCAGATGGAATAAGATCGATCCCCCAAAATGTCGGAAAATCGTCGATAGCGCCATCATTATGAAAAAAAGACAGTATCGCAAAATAATTTCCATCACATGAATAATGATTTGATCTAAACACATAACTTTCCTTTGGTT